>JAHZKV010000089.1 GCA_022600215.1 bacterium | reverse complement strand
TAGCTCATATGTTAGGCTAACTTATATGGGCATTCTTTAGTGGAAGACTTGCTACTCCTCCGAGCTAGATTTTAGTGCGATTGTTTCTTTTTCTATCTCGTGCAGCTTCTTTTTGTTTTGATGGAGGGCGCGGCTATGCACTTTGATCTCATCTTCCATTGTCTTATAGGCCAAGTCTTGTTTCCGCTCATTTTCGATGAGCGTATGTACTTTCTTTTCGAGGTCGCCGAGCAATTCTTTGTTATGCTCTAGCAATTGCTTTTGCGTTATTAGCTCTTTTTGTTTCAGCTCGAGCATCACATCTTCTGAGTTAACCATTTTATTGGTTAAGATGTTCATTTGAACAACAGTAGTATGGATGTGGTGTTTAATTTCCTCAAGCTCTACGCGAAGTTGGTGGATCATCATATCATTTTTATCTGAATTAGATGCAACTTTTGTTCCTATGCAGCTAGCAAGGAAGAGGGGAAGGGTGGTAAAGAAAATAATTTTGGTGAACTTCATCGTTTTCTCCCATCATAAAGTTTAAATTGTACGCGGCGATTTTTTGCATAGGCAGTTTTGGTGTTTGCTCTAGCTACTGGTCGTTCTTTCCCGTAGGAAATCGCATAGAGCTGGTTAGGTTTTGCTCCATAGTTAACCAACATGGTACGAATAGCTCCTGCGCGCTTGGTGCCAAGAGCAAGGTTGTATTTTTCGGAAGCTCTTTTATCGCAGTGACCTTCTATTACTACTCTTACATGAGGGTGTTGTTTTAAGTACCTTGCAAGTTTTTGCAAATCAGTTTTTGCTGTTTGTCCGATAGGGGAGTATCCATCGGTATGGAAGTGTATCGTTTTAAAGAGATTTTTTACGGCAAGGCCTGGTTTACTAAAACTTTGGATGGAGGGCACAGAGCTACCTTCTGCACCAGGAGTATCTTTGGGTTGCGGGATGGAATGGGCAATAATTTTGTCTTGTATTTCATTATCTTGAAGAGGGACAAATTCATCTTCATTTTCGCCAAAAAATTCTGCACTGGTAATGACTAAGCGCTCCTCATCTATTTTTTCTTCAAAGAGGGCAGATGTCTTGGTCTTTAAAAACGCGTATGCATTTCCTGCTTTATTAGAGAGCTTGGTGAGCGCTGTAGTACAAGAGGAAAATAAAAAGAGTAGAGATAAGATAGGTAGTAAAATTTTTTTCATAAAAGTTCCTTATTTTTCCAATGCTGGATAGTGTTTTTCTCCTGATCCTTTCGTTAAACGACGAGTTTTTTTATTTACTGTATCAAGAAGATAGAGGTCTGTGGTAGGGGAGGTGGTGTTATAGACAAGGTGTCTACCATTACTTCCAAAACACGGATTTTCTTTATCTTCTACGCCGTGGGTGAGCTGCTCAGCCCTTTTTGTGTTTATATCATAGATCCAAATTTGTCGTCGCCCATTAATCCTACCAGAAAATGCAATTTTTTCTCCGTCGGGAGAAAAACAAGGTGCAGTGCATTCGCTGCATGGGCAGGAAATCCTTTGAATTCTTGGTTTAGTGCGATTATTGAGGGTGCTTTCAATGTTAGCTAAATAAATTTTCGCTCTACCACTTTGGTCACAAACAAAGGTTAACCATTTATTGTTTGGGCTTAGGTGAGGGGAGGAGGAGGTACCTCTTGGCGAGGAGAAAATTTGCATTGGTCGACCAATCGTTTTATGATTGCTATCTACCTTTTGTAAAAAAACATCTGATCTTCCTGCCGCATCGGAAATAAAGGAGAGGTAGGAGCCATCATAGGAAACTTTTGGTAAAAGTTGGTTGCCGCGAAGTTTGACAAAGGCGGTAGAGAGATCTCCTTTTGCATTGCCAAGTACAATTTGCGGTAGACCATTTTTGTAATTTACGTAGACAAAGTCGTAGTTATTTCCGCTACTCCCAGAAAGAAATTCTGGGCAGATAGCGTAGCTGTTTTCAAAGGTTACACGGCGAGTGGTAAGACCGAGAGTGTCAATTTCGTAAATTTCTGCATTCCATAGTTTGTCTCCATCGCCCTCTGCTTTGGTTGCAGGCTTATAAGAATACAAAATTCTTTTAGAGGCGATTCCTTTAGAGCCAAAAACTTCTTGCATGAGGAAATCGGAAAATTTGTGTACGGTAAAAATATTTTGCTCGCGGCTATTGGAGATAGTGATGGAAGAGAGTGTTTTGATAGACCCTTTTTGCACAGAAAAAATTTCAAAAGAGAGAGAGGATTCTTTTAGTACTGGCGTGATGACATAATCAATACGCTCTTTTCTCCAAAACGCATTTTGATAGATTTCTCTTCCTTTTTTAGCTTCTGCTTGTAGGGAGATCTCATTTTTATGGAAAATCTCTCCTCTACCATCCACGATAAAATCTTGTTCGAGAACATGGTTGATCAAAGCAGAAAGCTCGTGGGAGCTTGACCTGCATGTGGTGAGGTAGATACGCTTTTGTTCTCTTTGCGTAGGGAGAGTAATTTCAATTTCCTCTGCAATCAAAGCAAATGGAAATAGAAGTAAACAAAATAT
>JAHZKV010000088.1 GCA_022600215.1 bacterium | reverse complement strand
GGAAAGTGGGAGGAAGGGAAGAGCTGATAGAAGGTGTAGCAAGTGCTTTGTAGAATATATGAGAGCTTTTAGAATACAGGTTGTGCCAAAGCAGCTCCTTCATTTAGCGTCAGCAAAGAGCTATTTATGTGTGGTAGAGAGAGTAGAAAAAGGATGCATTTCAGATCAAAAGATGCTCGTAAATATGCAGCAATTTCTCGAGCAAGCGGGAATAGAAGTGGCTGCAGCAAAGCGAAGATCTTGCGCGCAAGAGTCTTCAAGGCAAGGGAGCGTTAGAGAAAGGGGGAGAGGATATCAACAAGCACTTTTACTTGTGGGGCAAGGTGAGATAATCAGGAGAAGGATGGCAATCTATCAGCAATATAGGGGAGCTATGGAAATAGCCTTGTCCATGCTGGATACGGAAGCTTCTTTTTTAGCAAACTTTTTTCGGCTGTTGGATGAAAAATATGATAATGGAGCTGCGCACCATCAGTCATCTTTATTGCAAGAATTGGTGCCAGTGGAAGGTTTTATGCAAAAGGTAATTTGTTATATGGAAAGAGGGTGCCCTTATATAGGGACAATCATCCCTTTTTTTAGTGATGCAGTAAAAGCGAAATATGGAAGAGAGTTATCAGAAAGAGAGAGTTACTTGTTAAGGGGGTGTTTATTTGGTCGTTTTGTGAAGATGTTCTTTCTCAAAATAGACGCCGCCTTTTGGGATAGCCATGACAGTGCAGATGAGAGTGATTTGATTGTGCATCTTGCTATGTTTAAAAGAGCGCAGCATTTATCGGGAAGAAAGGAGCCTTTTGCAAAGCGTGGAATGAGATGTTTAATTCAAATATTGGATGTGATTCCTGATGAATATGAAGAAGCAACTTTTACAGAGGATATGGAAAGTTTGTGTAGAAAGGTGCGCTGTCATTTTAATACGAGGGAGAAAAAAGCAGTATTGCTAGCAGAGATGAGGGGGTATATCCAACATGTGCAATATGATTTTACTTTTCCAGTGTTATCTCTTCTTAGAAGGCGCTTGTTGTTACGAAAAGCGTCATTGGTGGCTGCAGCTGAAGGAGGTGGCGGCGGAGATGGTAAGTAAAAATTTGAATAAAAAATAAAATGATGCTTGAAGGAAAAAGTCTTTTGTATTATGATCTTTTCCAAAATAGATTGGGGTGTGGCCAAGTGGTAAGGCAGCGGTTTTTGGTACCGCCATGCGTAGGTTCGAATCCTGCCACCCCAAAATATAACAGGTAAAATCGCCAAAGGCGAGGGACTCTATATCCTAAATTTTTTACTTGTTAGAGATAGAATTAGAGAAGATAAGTATTCTGGAAACAGAAGGACCCATAGTTGCTAAAAGAGCAATTCTTATCTTTGAAATTTTTGTTAGCAAAGAGTTCTTCTTTGCTCAGATATTTCATCGAGATGGACCCTTTTATTTCTGGAATCTAAAAATAAAAGGTGGATTAATGGATATTTCTTTAGAAGAAAGAGAAGCAGGAAAGGGAATTAAGCGCATTCGTCGTGAAGGTTTTCTTCCAGCTGTTGTATATGATAAATCAGGAAAAAGTGTTGCCGTTAAGGTAAGTAAGCGTGAGTTTGAAGCCCATCTTCGTGAAATCGAGGAAGGATCTTTAGCAACGGTTCGTTTTAACGTTACTTTTGGTAAAGAGAAGTTTATCGCATTTGTAAAAGATGTGTGTTATCACAGAACTTCTTATGAAATTCAGCACATAGATTTTATGAGAGTGGCAGAGACAGATAGAGTAACTATTCATGTTCCTGTTGCGATTAAAGGCGAAGATCGTTGCGTTGGTATTTCTCAAGGTGGAAAGCTGAAAAAAGTAAAGCGCTCGGTGAAGACTTCATGTATCGTAAAAGAGCTTCCTTCTCACTTCGTAGTAGATGTGACAGAGGTAGCACTTGGCGGGCAGAAAAGAGTTTCTGATCTAGAGACAACACCTGCGATGCAGCTAAAAATTCATGAAAAACAAGTACTCGTATCGGTGACAAAGTAGGCTCATGAACAAAGATCATCCTTTACTACTTGTTGGCCTTGGAAATCCAGGATTGGAATATGAAATGACGCGTCATAATATTGGGGCATATGTCATCTATCATTTTGCAAATGCTTTGGGAGCTTCTTTTAAAGAGAAGAAGGATCTCCATGGATTTCTTGCCAAGGGAGTGATTGAGGGGCAAAAGGTGATCTTTCTTTTACCTACTACCTTTATGAATCTATCTGGAAACGCAGTAGCAAAGTGTATGGATTATTTTTCCATTCCTTTAGAAAATTTGCTCGTGCTTAGTGATGATACCTATATACCTTTTTTGGATGTACGTCTGAAAGTGGGGGGATCAGCAGGTGGTCATAATGGATTAAAAGATATTGAAGCGAAGCTGAAGACCAAGGACTATCCACGATTACGTATTGGAATTGGGGAAAAGACAGAGGAAGATTTGGCAGACTTTGTATTGCAGGCCTTTACGAAAAGAGAACAAGAAAAGATGGATGACATTACAGATAAATGCATCCAAGAAATTAAGACAAAAGTTATTGGTGCAAGCTAAGCTTTTACCAGTAACGATATTTCGGGAGAAATGGAATGAGAAAAAATAATACAAAAAATTTATATGAAGGGATCTTCATTTTGCGCACTTCTTTGTCTGATGACGCCAAAGAAAAAGCGCTGGCGAAGGTTGCAGGAGTGATCACAGATGGTGGTGGAAGTATAGCAAAAACAATCGATTGGGGAAGAAAAAAGCTTGCTTATCCAATCAAAGCTGCTAGAGAAGGACATTTTTATGTGCTTTATTTTGAACTACCGGCTCCTTCTATTAAAGAGTTTATGAGAGAAAACTCTTTGAACGAAGATCTACTTCGTTTTATGCACGTACTGACAGACAAAGTACCAGAAGAAGATGTGATTGAATTTGCAGAAAGAGCAGGAAATGCAGGAGATGCACCAATGCCATTTACATTAGCAGATGCAACAACAGAAGTACAAACAGAAGCATTTTTAGAAGACCCAATTGGAGCGGTATTT
>JAHZKV010000087.1 GCA_022600215.1 bacterium | reverse complement strand
GGAGATTTCCCTGTTTACAAGCCTCTTTTTAAGTGTGTTTATCGGGTTAACCCTTTCTTTGAACCACAATTACTTTATTGTGATGAATGTAATCTCAGGCGTTTGTGCAGCGCTTTGTGCTTCCCGTATGAAGAAGAGAAAAGAGATCTTTTTTGTATGCTTTAAAATATGGCTTCTTTGCTGTGCTACCCTTATTATTTATCGAATGTCCATTGATAAGTTATTTACAGAGAGCTCGCTGTTAAATATTGCCGCTTTTGGGGCAAATGTAGTGATCATTGCTATCTTACTCTTGGTTTTCATCCCTATTATTGAGTCACTCTTTAGAATTATGACAACCATGGCATTGATGGAATATATTGATCCCACTCATCCATTACTGCAACGACTAAGCTTAGAAGCTCCAGGAACCTACCAACATAGCTTGTCTATTGGTCATATTGCAGAATATGCTGCAAATGCTATTGGTGCCAATGGAATGCTTTGTCGTGTTACTACTTTGTATCATGATATTGGAAAGCTGAACAATCCCCATTACTATACGGAAAATCAGATGGTAACAGGGCAAAAGCCTTTTAATATTCACCAGTTATTAACACCAATTGAATCGGCCTATATTATCAAAAGTCATATTTTAGATGGGAAGGCGCTTGCTAAGCAGTATAATTTGCCAAAAGTGTTTATAGACATTATTTTAGAGCATCATGGAACCACGCTGATTAAATATTTTTATGTGCAGCAATTGGAGAAAATGGGTGGAGTAAAAGAGGATGTTGATGAAAAAGCTTTTCGTTATCCTGGTCCAAAACCACAGACAAAAGAGTCAGCTATTATCATGCTTGCAGACTCTGTAGAGGCGGCATCTCGTACTTTGGAAGAAAACACTCAAGAGGCAGTTCGTGGTCTTATTGATAAGATTGCCGCATCAAAAATCCTTGATAATCAGTTTGATGAGTGTAATCTTACCTTTGATGAATTGGCGCTTGTTAAGCAAAAATTAGTAGAGATTATCAAAGCGACTCACCACCTTCGCATCAAATATCCTGAAAGTAAGTAAACACAAATGTATGCAAATAGCTTTTGTATTTCTAAGATCTAAAAAAAGTATCTTTCAGTGTTTGTAAGTTGGTATTTACTAAATGATCCAATGCTTGAACTTCTTCTGCAATGTTGGTGGAAGAGGTTTTTTTATGCATCGACCCATAGATTTTAATTTTAGGTTCTGTCCCAGATGGGCGGAAAATGTATCTGGATCCATCTTCTAAGTGTAATGTAAGTACTTTGGAGGTGGGGAGATTAATCATCGATGTCTTTCCAGTAACAAGGTCCATCCTTTTCTTAGTGGTGTAGTTATCAATGGCCACTACCTTTTTTCCAAGAAGCTTTGTTGGAGGATTTTCTAGAAGGGGAGAGATGGCAGCATCTAGCATGCCTTTTTCTTCAAATTCAATAGAGATTCCCCCTTCGCGGTAGATTCCATATTTTTCATAAATTTCATAGAGATAGTCAAGCAGAGTTTTTCCTTTAAGTTTAAAGTGGAGCGCTATTTCTGCTATGGCGCATGAGGCAAGCACCGCATCTTTATCGCGCACACTTTTGGTAGAGAGGTAGCCAAGAGATTCTTCAAAACCTAAGATAAAATCGGGGCCATTTTCTTCCCATTCTTTGACGAGCTCTGCGATGTATTTAAAGCCTGTGAGCACCTCTGTACAAATGCCGCCCATAGCTTCGGTTATTTTTTTGCAAAGGGGGGTGGAGACAATTGTGGTAATGGCAGCAAAGGTTTTTTTATGTTCTTTGTGATTTGCAAAAAAATGGAGGAAGATAGTGCCTGTTTCATTTCCGGAAAAGGTGTAGATCGCTCCTTCATGTTGCATAGAGACAGAAAGACGGTCACTATCAGGATCGGAGATAAGGAGGAGATCACCACCACTATTTTTGAGTGTCTTGATTCCCTCTTCTCTTCCACTTTCTGTTTCTGGGTTGGGAGTCTTGGTGGTAGGGAAATTGCCATCTGGTTTTTCTTGGCTCTCTACAACAGTGAGGTTTTCAAAGCCCCAAAGTTTGAGAGCATCTGGGATCATGGTAATTCCTGCACCATGGAGAGGGGAATAGCAGATGTGAAGATCTTGTCCATGCTTTTCATTGTCTTGTTTGTAGATGCTTTCATCGTAAAGCGTTTCCATGTATAGTTTTTCTACCTCTTCCTTGATGATCGAAATTAAGGGAGAGCTCATTTTGGCCAAAGGGATAGCAGAGAGATCGGTAATATTTTCAATCTCGTCAATAATTCCAGTATCGTGGGGAGCAACTACTTGCCCACCATCATTCCAATATACTTTGTAGCCATTGTAAGCGGCAGGATTGTGAGAGGCGGTGATATTTACGCCGCCGATAGCTCCAAAGTGACGAATTGCAAAGGAGCAAAAGGGAGTGGGACGAAGGCTTTTGGTGATATAAACAGGAATACCTGCGCCTGCAAAGACAGCAGCGGTCTCTTCTGCAAATTCCCGAGAATGATTTCTACAATCATGGCATACTACTACCCCTTTTTTCCACATCTCTTTTGGGTGTTTAAGCATATGTGCTGCAACGCCGGCTGTTGCTTTGCGGATGGTGTACTTGTTCATTCTTCCAGGGCCAGGGCCCATCTTTTCACGCATTCCCCCTGTACCAAAGGCAATAGTTCCTCCAAAAGCTTCTTCCACTTCCTCATTATGATTTTGTATCAAATCTTTTACTTCTTTGCGTGTTTCTTCATCAAAAGGATCTTTGAGCCATTGCTTGATGGTTTCTTCGGTGGTTTTTTTGGTAGATTTATCCATATAGCCCTCTTTACTTCGAAATAGTTAATGTATAGAGAGCAAGGGTATCTTACAAGAAAAAAATGATCATTTGATGATTCTTTCTATCTCTTTTTTTGAGATAAGGTTTTTTTCTTTTGGATTGATTCCTTCGCAATGCATTTGTTCTTTATCCCAGCTGTCTTTGTCTTTGATAACCTCTTGCCAAAAAGGATAAGTGCGGCATTGTTTTGGACGAGCATGATATAGGGAGCATTTGTTGTCTTTTAAAAAGGCACAATCATAGGTTTTATCATCTTCAATGAGACTATATCTCCCTTCTACATTTCTGCAGTAGGTTTGTAAAAAAAGATCTCTTTCCATTTGAAGGTGCATGCAAAGTCTTTTGATATCTTCTTCTTTTAGCCAAACAAAACCAGGCGATCCGGTGCAGCACGCACCACAACCTGTGCAGGAAAAAGAGAGCCCTTTTTCTTCGATCCACATGGGTAATTTACTGGAAATATTTCACCTCTTTGTAAGAAAATGTTTCTTCTTTTAGTTCGATTAAGTGGTACTTGAATTGCTCTTTTACAGTAGCCTCAGAGCTGTTGAAAATATGCACAGGCTCGCAAGGATTGCTATACTTTGTTTTATGGGTGTGACCGTGCATGTAAAGGATCGTGCCTTTATGAGAAAAAAGTATTTTTTTGAGTGTTTCTCCACCAAGGAGCTTGTGTTTTTGCTGCGACTCATCTAGGGGGAAATGATTTATGATCATGCACTTTTTTGTATTTTTAAGAAAAGTGATCACCTCTTCTTCGTGCTCTTTTGTAAAAGAGCCATTAGCTAGAAATGGGGGGTTGTCGATGGTGCAGTCGAGCAAGAGCATGTCCCATCCGTTTAAAGAGAGTGCTTTTTTAGGAGAGAGGTAGTGATAAAAGAATTTCTCTTTGCATGCTTTGCTGGTGTAGACATCGTGATTTCCAGGAACTATAAATGCGGTTATTCCTGCAGTTTCTAAATCGTCTAAAAAAGATTTTGCCATTTCAAATTCTGCTTTGTCGGAAGTGGTGGTAAAATCTCCAGAGATGATCACGGCTTCCACCTCTTCTTTGATGAAAGAGGCAACCATACGATCAAGGTGATTGGTAATAAAGTGATCTTTTCTTCGTACAAAGGCATTCATTTTACCAAGAAATTTTTTGGAAAATAGGTCTGATAAAAAAAATTTGCCGGAGAAAAAGTGAAGATCAGATATATGAGCAATTTTCATAGCTCTATCATATATTAACTAGCTTTTTTATGGCTATTTCTTTGCTCTTTACGGGCAAGGTCAAGAGACTTTTGAGTGTTTCTCTTGGTTTTGGTCCTCATGGTTTTATCATCGATAGAGTGTCCAGAAACGGTAAGGGGGTTTTCTGCGTCCACGGATCCTGGTGTAGTTCTTTTATGATGATGAGGTTTGATTTTTAGGTGCATATGTTCTTGATCTTTTTTCCAAGATCGGAGCATCTCTTTTGCTCTTTCTTTGTTGAAAGGCTTAATAGAGAACGAGTTATAGTAGCTATGGTTTTCATAGCTAGAGGATGTAGTGTTACTTGCCTTGCGCATTGCTTTTTTAGTAAGCTTCTTCATTCTATGTGGTTTAACCATATTACCTCTCCTTTTAT
>JAHZKV010000086.1 GCA_022600215.1 bacterium | reverse complement strand
GCGAGGCTAAAAAGGCTCCTATCCATTCTTGTGACAAAGCCTCATTATTCATAATTAGTGGACCTTGCTATCGTGATATACTCTTCTACTTCTTTGGTGATCTCGCTTAAGATACTTTTGTGAGCAATTCCAAGAGGAGAGATAGAGAAGGTGTTTTTTGCTAGAGTTCCTTTGTTTTCATCGTAACTTCCAAAATGGAAGGGAATGGTGTAGTTTTTGTTGATCACCTCTTGTAGAACGATTTTAGGGGTATCAAAGCGGATATCTAAAACTCTTACTCTCATGGAAAGGTGAAGCGTTTTTAGGTTCTTTATAGGGTTATATGAGGTGCTTTCTGGAGAGGTAATGGTATGTTCAAGAACTTCGGTAAATATCACAAATTCGGAAGAACTATTCATCTCTTTAATCCAGCTTACATCTGCAGAATAGGGGGAAAGCTCTAGATTTACTAAACGGGAGGTTTCGATCATATGAAAATCATCAGTAAGGTAAAATTTAGCATTTGTAAATAACTGTTCTAGAAAGAGTTCTGTAAATTCTGAAGAAAGATCCCAGTCTAGGGAGTGTTTTGAGGAATCAATTACCTTTACAATGGCAACTTTTGGTTTTGCTACTCCATTATCATGATACTGAACTTGAGAGGTATAAGTAGTTTTGCTTCCACAGCCTACGAGAAAAAGAAAAAGAAAAGTAAAATACTTCATTATAAACCCTTTTTGATAATACCCCCAATCCTAGCATAGGAGGAGGTCTCTGCGCAAGTTCTTTTGCTTTCTATAAGCGCTATGATGGGTATTTATAACCACTTGATTATGAGATAGAAGAAAGTTTTTCTTGTAGTTTATCATTTTTTAAGTGTGATATAGCATATAAACTAGGGCTTGAAGGAAAAAAATATAGAAATAAAAATAGCCTTAATGTATTCTTTTTAGAAAGTCCTACTACGTTGGACAGAAAGAATAGTATTAAACAGAAATCTTCGAGGAGGATGAATGTCATTAGATAATGCCGAACAAAATTTGCAGGAATTCGGTAAGGAATTAAATTTAGAGGGTCTTGCCTTTGACGAGAATCAAACATGTATTCTTGGTATTGATAATACATTTTCCTTACACCTTACTTACGAACCACACTCAGACAGATTGTATTTATATTCTCCAATCTTGGATGGATTGCCAGGAGATGTGAAGTCTAAGTTATTGTTATATGAGACCTTATTGGAAGGGTCGATGCTTGGTGGCCTTATGGCTGGTGGTGGCGTTGGTGTTGCTACAAAAGAAGAATTGATCTTGATGCACTCTGTGCTAGAGATGGCTCATGCTGCGCCAGATGCTTTGAAAAAGTTTGCTCCAGCGTTTGTTGAGTCTGTAGAGTCTTGGAGAAAGATCGCAGAGAAAATCTTTAATGGTACTTATGATAAAGAGCGTGATGGTCCAAAACTTCCTACCGCAGGAGGTCCTCCAGGAATGGGGCCAGGTGGTATGGGACCTGCTCCAGGTGGTGGTGGACCAAAGCCAGGTGGCGATGGTGGATCAAAGCCGGGAGATTCTTACATCAAGATTTAAGATATCGTAAGATCTACAAATTAGAAGGCACCTGTTGTATTACAGGTGCTTTTTTTAGGCTTAAAAATTATGCTTTTACTAGCTCTAGGCCATTTCGAATTTTGGTAAGAGCTGCCTCAATGGCATTTACATAGTAGAGGGTCTCTTCGTGGTTTTTCTCTATGAGGTTTTCAATGAGGCGAATGCTTGTCATTACAGTAGAGTGATCTTTTTTGAAGATAAAACCAATTTTCATAAATGGCATCTTGAGTTCATGACGTAAGAAAAACATAGCAAATTGCCTTGGCAACACACAGTCTCTTGTTTGTGCCTTGCTTTGCATATCTATTACTCGTATACCAAAAATTTTTGCAATCTCCTCAAGGATTTTATCTGCATTTAAGCTATCCATGATTCTTTTGGCAACTAGCTTATCAAGGAGAGTCTTTGCTCCTTGAATGGAGATGGTATCAGAGATAGAGGCTTTAGAGAGAGCTTCAATAGCTCCTGAAAGATCGCTTGCGGTAGGGAAGTTCTCCAGGAGATATTCTTTTGTTTCCACATCTACAATAAGGCTTAAGAAATTTAGCTTCTCATGAAGAAGTCGCTCATTGATAGCCTTGTCTTTGGTGTTGTCAATGCCGAGTAAGATTCCCCACTCAAATCTACTAATGAGGCGCTCTTCAATTCCTTCTAGCTTACGCGGGCTAAAGGTGGAGCTAAGTACAATCATCTTCCCTGTGGTTTGCAGAGTGTTAAAGGTGTGGAAAAACTCTTCTTGTGTGGCATTTTTTCTGCTCAATACTTCAATATCATCGATGATTAAAGCATCGATATTACGATAGGTTTTTCGGAAGGTATCCATTTTACCAAAACGAATAGCATGAACTACGTGGTCTGTGAAGGTATCAGCATTTACAAAAAATACATTGAGTCCATGTCTTTCTAAGATGGTTTTTATGGCCATCAAGAGATGAGTCTTTCCTGATCCTTTCGGTCCATAAATATAGACTGGATTGGGTGGGTCATCGGGAAGAGTTTCCATTGTCCCCATTACTGCATCATAGCCAAAGATCTTTCCTAACGCTTTATGAGAAAAAGCATTTTCAGGGGAGGGGTAGTAGCTTTCTAATGTAGCACCTGGTGCAACACTATCGGAACAAAATTTGATAGCAACTTCTTTTGGTGCAGCTTTTGCTTTATCTTTTTTTTCTTCTGCATCGATGTGGATTCGAATGGTCTTTCCATTGCTATCTAAGAAATTTGCCTTTGCAAGGGGGAGGATGTATTCTTGGACCCATTGCGTTTGGAAAAAGTCGTTAGATTTTAAAAAGATATTGCAGGCATCAAAACGAACTATTTTAAGAGTACGGGCCCATTTATCTGTGGTCGCCTTACCATACTTCGTTTCTAAAAAATCTATGAATTTATTCCACGCTTCCAAAGTAATCTTAGCCCTATATAAAGAGTCCCAATTGATGAGATTGGTCCTATTTTTACATCCTTTTTTTTATCTGTAAACTATTAGTTCTTCGCTGCAGAAACTTTGCTGTTTTTGCTGCCATACTTTTTGTTAAGATAAGAGCTTTGAGCCACTCTCAACAAAGAAGAAACAATAAGGTAGATATTTAAGCCTGCAGGTAGGTTATAAAAGAAAAATAGAAATACTACAGATAAAATAGGTCCCATGGACTGCATTTGTTTTTCCATATCTGTGGGATTCTTTTTCTTTGGTTGACCAGCTGTGGCAATCTTTTGTGAAATGTACATCGCTGCAGCGCCAAGAATTGGTAGGAGGTGGAACTCATTTCCAATAAATGGGATATTTACACCCCAGGAAAAGACTACATCAGGAGCAGATAGGTTATCAATCCATCCAGGGATAAAGGCTACTCCTCTCATGGTGAATTTTGTTCTCAGCAGATCAAACATCCCAATAAAGAAGGGGATAGGAAGAATGAGTGGCAATAAACTAGAAAGTGGATTAATCCCTTCATTTCGATAAAACATTGCCTGTTCCATCCTTAGTCTTTTTGGATCGTTTTTATACTTGCTTTCCAGCTCTTTTAGCTTTGGTCCAAGTTTTCTCATTTTGATCATGGACTTGTGCGCTTTTGCACCAAAAGGGAAAAGAAGCAGGTGAAGTGTGATGGTCAATAAGATAATGGAGAATCCCCATGATCTGGTTATCATGTGGAAAAAGTCCAAGAGAGTGTTCATAAAGCGGGAGAATGGATCAGAAATAAAAGTAAGCCAGCCTCTCACAGTAAGAGCCTTGATGAATTCTGGATTTGCTCCCGTTTGTTTATCAGAAAACGCTGCATCTACCTGATTTAAGATGTTTTTCTCAAGTGGACCGCAATAAAAGACAGAGCTGCCACCTTTGATGGATGACTTGTAAGGGGTGTAGATCATATATCCTGGAAAGTTTCCTGATGGATTAAGAGCTTTATCGATGTCAACAAGAGTGACTCTTGAAGGGCACTCTTTCCCCTCAATTTTAGTAGAATAGATCTCTTTTGGATTTATCCCTTTTGGATTGAAGATCGTTCCAAAAAAGCCGTTAGTGCTTGCTGTCCAGTTTGGAGAGATGTCAGAATAAGAAAGATTTTCCTTTGGAAGCTTGAAAGACTTGAGCTTCATTTTGGATCCATCGTAGTTGTAGTAAAGGAGTGTGGGGGTGGTGGATCCTGTATCTGATTCAATTTCTAAAATTCCAGAGGTTAGTACTAAAGATGAAATGTTCCCATTTACCGTGTCATTTGTTTCGAGTGTGTATGGCGCATCTTTTACTAAGGAGAAGCTTCGTACGACTTCTCTGCCTTGGATATTCCCTTTAAACTGGATAGAATCATTAGTGAATTTAGAAACAGAGAAAGTGGTAGGCTCTGGGTTTTCTTTGTCGATTAGAGCAAGAGCATAGTTTTTTGCAGGAACTTTGAAGGTAATATTTCCCTCATTATCGATAAGGTCTCTTCTAAGAAGGGGGATATATCCACCTTGAACACTTTCTTTGTAGGCTCTTTCTCCGCCGCTAGTAACGATCGTAGCTTTTTGTAAAGGGTAGAGATTGTTTTTTGGAGATTGTGCTTCTACCTTACGATCAAGAGCCACTGGCAAGATGCTTGAATTTGGATCATCTTTTCCACGTAGCTTTAGATTGATTTCTGCAATGGCGCCTCCTTTATCAGAAAACACTACCTGCATTAATTCATTTTCAAGGCAGTAGAATTTTTCTTGAGAGGAAGAAGTTGGGCTATTACTTGCAATAACGCTTTTTTCTAGCCCTGTGAGATCTTTGGTAGCGACAAATGTCTTGCTTTCCTCTTTCCACAAACCTGCAAAAGAAAGACCCTCTGGTCCTTCTACGACGATAACACCATTACCAGCTGGTGCTTCTTTTAAAAATTCTATCTTTCCATCTAAAAAGGTTGCGGGGTGAATTGAAGGCTCGCTTCCGGAAAGGCCTGTAATTACGAGAAGATCTTCACCTTCTTTTAATTTCGTGGAGCTCTCCAGTGTAGGAGTGATTTTATCCGAATAGATCATCACACCATCGGCATTCTTTTCAATGAGATGGAGTGCCTCTTTTCCTTTGAATAGATTTTCAGGTAGGTTGTCTGGAGAGAGTGTTACAGCTGCATCACCAAGAGTAATGGTGGAGCAGATGGTGTATCCATTTCCATTTTTTAGTGCATGGATGGGAAGGTGAGAAATATCCACATCTGCGATGGTCTCAGATTGGGGGGGAGCAATGGGATCTTTGTTTAATACAAAAGTATTTAATAGTACAAAGGCAAGCATAACTGCGGTCAATTGCCATAAAGATCTTTTATTCATATTTCTCTCTAATATAAGTTTGGTAAAGGGCAATCATAAAGGTATTTTCTTTAAATGTCCAGCTACAACTACTTATTTCTTTGAAGAGATTTCTTGGGCATAAAATATTTTTTAAGCAAAGAACTTGTTGTGAAATAGACTAGTAACACGACTCCTATGGTGGATTCTGCGACCAACCACCAGTCTTTAGTAAAGCTTGGATCTTCTTGGTACAGCATAAAAAAAATCCCAGAAGGTACACCAAAAAGAAGAGGCACTAGTTTATATAAATTTTTTTTCGTTTGAGAGAAGGCATGATAATTTTTTGGAACATTTGTAAGGGTAAATCCCATGCCCAATATCAAAATTAGGTGTATGATGAAGTAGATCATGAGTTTAGTTTAGCTTAATAGCTCTTTAAATGCTCGATGAAATTGTGGAAAAGCTCTGTGTGACGAAGGTTTTCTAGCCAGTCATCTTCGAGTAAGTCATCAAGATGGGGGAGGGCGTCAAAATTTTCACACTTATGAAGGAAATGAACGGCTTTTTCGTATTCGCATGAAAGGGAGTACAAAGTAGCAAGATGGTAGTAGCTCTCTGTATATCCAAGCTTTGCTGATTGCATCAATTTATATTCTGCTTCTTTGTAGAGGTGATGTCTATCTTCTGTGGTGAGAGAGAGCTCAGCAAGGTGAATCTTAGTAACAGCGTGATCAGCAAACAAAGCAGCATTTTCATAAGAAGTTTTTTCTGCAATCTTGTAGTGGATAAGGGCTTTTTCTAATACTTCTCTATCTTCAAGGAGTTCCCCAAGATGATCATAGACGAGTCCCAGTTTGTGATGAATATTTGGGAAGGATGGGTCTACTAACAAGATTTTTTTGAGTACATCAATTGCTTGAACGTAGTAATTTTTTTCGTTTTTGTAGTCGCCATAAAGATCTAGCGCTTTTGCATACTTTGCAAGAGAGTCTGTTTGGATGAAGATGGCATTTTTATTCAGAGAAATAGCTTGTTGGAAGTGTGTGATGGCATCACCAAGTAATGCCTCGTCATTTTGGATTTCTGCAATTTCTAATAAAGTCTCTGCATAAGTGAAGAGGTAGGTGCTCTTCATCTTGAGGTGGATTGCTCTGGTAAAGAATTTAATAGCGCGATCGTAATAGGTTGGATCATTTTCTACTTTTGCTAAAATAGAGTAGGTGCAGCCAAGGTGGTGCCAAAGTTTATGGCATGTTCTATCAATGGAGAGCCCTTCTTGGAACCGCTCAATTGCTTGATGGTAGAGGTCTGCATCGCCGAAGTATTTTGCCTGAGCAAATAAAGCATAACCTTTTGCAAAGTAAAGATCCGTTGAACGAGAGGAGTATACAGCGCCCTCATTTGCCTTGTTTTCTGCATCGTATAGGAGGGATAACTCTTCTTTGATGGATCCTATTTCTGCAAGGGCTATAGACCAAATAGAGTACGTCCTTGGGTTTTTTGCATTGAGTATATGTGCAAAGCTACACTTTTCCACAGCGGAATAGAGTCGTTTTATCTCTTTTGTTTTCTTTCCGGAGGTAAACAAGAGCTTTGCCCAAGAGAGGTAAAAACTATCACCTGTTGGGTTGAGTTTTGCTGCTGTGATAAAGGATTCATTTGCTTGTAAGAAGTGGTCTTCATCTGACGAAGTGAAAAAGAGCTTGGATAAAGAGCGAGCAAGCTGGTACCAGTGTCTCCAGTTAGAGCTCTCTTTTGCAATAGCATTTTTTTGGAACTTAATTGCTTCTAAGTAGAGCTTGGAGTCATTTATTTGGTTACCAAGGCTTAATGCGCAGGCACTATAGCTGCTCCAAAAAGAAGGGCCTAAGTTTTCATTTAAAGCATAGGCATTTTTATGAGCATTTAACGCAATGCTCAAATCAGAAACTTCCTCTGATTTTTTCGATAAGAGATAGTTTACTTTTCCATAATGCCAGTAGGTTTCAGAAAGGGTATTTGCTGGAATATCATCACTATTATCCAACGCTTTCTTATAATATTTTCTTGCATCAAGCAAAAAGTGGTGATCTCCTGTCATTCTGCTGAGTAGAAAAAGGGAGGTTGCAAGGCCGTTGAGGGCAGCAAAATGGGTATCAAAGAGGGCTAGAGCCTTTTTGAATTTTTTATTGGCTAGCAATAGATATTTTTTGATTCTTTTGGATTTACCATATTCAAAGAGAGAAGATCCCTGTTCAAAAAGAATTTTATGGTTTTTTGGATCAAGGCTCTCTGCTAAATCAAAAAGAGCTAGCCCCTCCAGTTCGCCTTTTTTGAGCTTTCCAAGTCCCTCTTCTTGAAGAAGTTTGGCATGACTTATTTCTGATCCTTTTTCAAAGAAAAAATCGTTAAGAGGTTTTTCCTCTTCCAACCGATTCTTAGAGAAAAGATTAGTGTTAGATTTTTTTTCGCTCATT
>JAHZKV010000085.1 GCA_022600215.1 bacterium | reverse complement strand
TACAAAGAAGAGGCAAAAGATTTAATCAAATCTTGCGAGGATTTTGGTTTAGAATATGAGATTTCAGAGGTGGAAAACAAAGGCTCTTGGCAGGAAAATTGTTGTCAAAAAGCAGAGTTTATCCTTCAAAAGCTCGAAGAGCATCAAAGGCCAGTAATTTGGACAGATGTAGATAGCGTAATCAAGCAAATGCCAACTCTTTTACTCGAGTGCAAGGCAGATTGTGCCCTTCGTGTAAATGACAACGTAGCACCAGAAGATCCTTCTAAAATTTTAAGTGGGACGATGTTTTTTAATAACACCGCTTCTGCAAAGAAATTATTAACTCTTTGGAAAAAAGAGTGCGAAAAGCAACTTATGAAAGACCAGATGGTATATGATCAAGTGTGCTTGCGTAAGGTAGTATTACACTATCCAACGATCGTTGAGATGAAGAGACTTCCTGCAGCCTATGTGAAAATTGTAGATAGCAAGGAAGACGGGGTGAATGTTGAGGATGCCGTAGTGCTCCACTACCAAGCATCAAGACTTCTTGGTCCAATTGTGGATGGAGAGATCAATGAGGCTCTTGTCAGTGGAATGAACTCGACAGAGCTGAAAAACCTTCGTACTACGTAAAAATCACCCCTGTCTACAGGGGTAAAGTTATACATAACACTTGCCACGAATAGAGAAATATGAGATAAAAAATATTTTATCATCGTTGGTAGGTGTTTATGAAGTTGTCAGAGAAAATCAAGCGAACTATAACAGGTAGAGATCGTGTGGAAGAAGGGGCCATAGAGCTTCAACACGTTTCTAATAGGTTAATGGCGGATGCTGGGAAAAGGCTTTTGTCAGATCATGAAAAAGGAGCGCTTAAATCCCTTCTATCTCAAAGTAATGATGAGATCACCTCCATTTCAGAAGATTTTACCACCCTTGCAAACATCACAGGGGAAATAAAATCCATACACCACCAATCCGTACTCCTTCATGGAGAGCGTATCCTCCAAGCGCAGCAGCTCTTCAAAAAATATGGCGAGTATGCCTTCTCCAGGTGGCTAAAAACCGTATATGGAAATAGACAAACTCCCTACAACTTCTTAAAGTATTACCAATTCTACATCTCCCTCTCAAACCCCCTTCAGCAAAAAGTTCTCTCCATGCCAAAGCAAATTATCTATACCATCGCCTCCAGAAATTGCAGCAATGAAGATAAGCACCGCGTCATCGAATCCTACGAAGGAGAATCCAAAGATACCTACATCAAAGCCATACGCAAAGCCTTCCCTCTAGAAAAAAAAGATCGCCGAGAAAAAAAGAAAGAAAAGACAAGCGCGCAAATCCTCTACCTCCTAGGTGCCGCCATCGAAGCTACCGAATCCTACAAAGGCGACCTCTCCCTCGAAGAACTTCGCGAAATAGACTTCAAGCTCAAAGAATTCACCTCCATGCTCTGGCAAGACTAACTTAGGGCGCTGCCCTAAGGACCCGGCAAAGGGTAATAACCCTCTGCACACCCATCTTTGATTTCTTGTGCATGCACAAAAAATGAAACAGCGAAGGGTTTGTTAAGGGCGCGGCCCTTAACCAGGGTGTGGGACGGCGTCCCACTAACTCTTAGAGGATCGAAGGGTTTCTAGTTCGGTGCAGAAGGTTTCTATGGTGATGCTTTCGGTGGTTTCGTTCGTGTCTCTATCGCGTATGGAGAGGGTTTTTGATTCTAGTTCTTTATCGCCGATGATGAGCATTTTATTGATTTGCTGCATTTGTGCGCTACGAACTTTTTTGCTGATGGATTCGCCTGTGGCATCAACGTGTACGCGGAAACCTTTTTCTTTGAGGGTGTTTGCAATTTCTGTGCAGTATTCATGGTGGCGGTCGGCAACGGCAAGGATGGCAATTTGTGTGGGGGAGAGCCATAGGGGGAAGCGCCCTTTGTAGTGCTCGATCAAGACAGCAAAGAAGCGCTCGATGGATCCGTAGAGGGTTCTGTGTATCATTACTGGTCGAACATCTTCTCCATTTTCATCTGTGTATTTGAGTTCGAAACGTTCTGGTAGGGACATATCTAATTGAATGGTACCACATTGCCATGTTCTTCCTAGTGCATCGCTTACGTGTATATCAATTTTAGGGCCGTAGAATGCTCCATCTCCCTCATTCACGACAAATCCCTTACCCCAACTCTCTAAAGCTCCTCTGAGGGCATTTGTGGAGATTTCCCAATCTTCATCGCTACCAATGGTTTTCTTTTCTGGCCTAGTGGAAAGTTCGAGGTGATAGGATAAGCCAAAAGCTTTGTATAGACGATCGGTAAGTTTTAATACTTCTAGGATCTCGTTTTTAATTTGATCTTTTCTCATGAAGATGTGTGCATCATCTTGATGGAAGGAGCGAACTCTTAGTAGGCCTGATAGGGAGCCAGATAATTCATGTCTATGTACATTCCCAATTTCTCCGACACGAAGTGGCAGGTCACGGTAGCTGTGCCTTTTGGATTTGAAATAGAGCATACATGCTGGGCAGTTCATGGGTTTGATGGCGTATGTCCCTTTATCAATTTCGGAGAGGTACATATTTTCTTTGTAGTTGGCAAAGTGACCGGAGAGCTCCCATAGACCTTTATCCATCATGGCAGGGGTTTTAATCTCTACATAGTCTTCTTTGGTGTGCAGCTCTCTCCAAAATTTTAATAGCTCGTTCCATATGACCATTCCATTTGGTTCGATGATGGGCATTCCTGGAGCATATTCAGAAAAGGAGAAGAGAGAGAGTTTTTGTCCAATGACTCTATGATCTCGTTTTTTTGCTTCTTCTAGAAAGTGGAGGTGATCTTGTAGCATTTTTCTATCTGGAAAGGAGATACCGTAGATTCTGGTGAGGGATTCCCTTTCTTGGTCTGCTCGCCAGTAGGCTGCGGAAGATTTTAAGATTTTGAAAGCTTTAATTTTTCCTATTTTGGCAAGGTGTGGTCCACGACATAGGTCAAAAAATTCTCCTTGACGGTAGGCGGTGATGGGAGCATCTTCTGGGAGTAGTGTGATCAATTCTTTTTTGAATAAGTTGTCGCTAAAGGCCTTTAGAGCTTCTTCTTTATTTTGGAAGGTGACTTTTTCGGTGGCAAAGTTTTCCTTTAAAATGTTTTTTACTTCTTTTTCGATAGCTTTAAAGTCTTCTGCAGTTACTTTTAAGTTGGCAAAATCGTAGTAAAAGCCTCCCTCAATAACGGGTCCAATGGTGGGTTTTGCTTCTGGGAAGAGGCGAAGGACAGCTTGAGCTAGGACATGGGCGGAGGTATGCCAAAAAACTTCTTTCCCTTTTTTGTCACTAAAAGAAAATATTTTTACACTAGCACCAGCTTTTATGGGCTCTGACAGATCTTGAAGAGCTCCATCTACCTCGATAGAGAGCCCTTGATGAGGGTCGGTGAGACGAAGCATCTCTACTAGTTCAATTCCTGTGGTATCTGCTTCGACTATAATTTCTTTTTCCTTACAAATTGCCATTTTTTATTCCTATTCGTGATGAAATCTTGGTCACAGGATACTACAATCTCTTACTAAATGCAATAAAAAGCACCACCTGGTGGTGCTTCACTAATTAGGATAGGTATTATTTCTATTCAAAATTTTGATTTGCTAGAAATAACGTTTTAGAGAATACCTTTAGCTATTAGCTTTTCAAGCCATGAGGTCTTGATAAAGACGGCATCGCCATGTGGCTTGTTGGTATCTACAAGGAGAGTAAAACCCTGGCTTTCTAAAAAAGATCTTCCTTCATCGTATAAAACGGTTCCTTTGTAGTAGTCTTTTGTTGAAATTTCTACTTTTATGAGCTTAGTGGTTTTCAGCACTTCACTGCTTGCCATAAGCATGTTAAAGTCCGCTCCTTGCATATCAAGCCACATAAAATCAATCCTTGGTATGGAGTTTTTTTGTGCCCAAGCATCAAGGGTCATGACAGGTACAGTGACAATTTCATCAAAGACGTATAAATTCCCTGGTTGGTGTTCATCATGGTTGGATGGAAGCAAAGAACATTGGCCTTTGTGGGGGAAGTTTGGGTGTTTAGAGACGTGAAACTCTGCATAGCCATTTTCCCATCCCAGAGCTATTGGAAATAGTTTGACATTTTTCAGTCCTTTGGTATTTTTTTGTAAGACGGTAAAAGTGAATGGGCTTGCTTCAATAGCGTAGACAAAACCATTTTTCCAATACCTAGCCATTGCTGCTGTATCTGTTCCATTGTGGGCACCACATTCTAAAATAATTGGATTTTTTGGTAGAAACTTAGCAAGATCTTTTGGGTAATAGCTGAAGTTTTTATTTCCCAATTCGAGAGGAAATTTATGTTCTTTTGCTGGTATAGTAGATGGGAAAGTTAATAAAATAATAGCGGTTAAATAGTAAAATGTTTTCATGAGCTCCCTTTGTTAAAAAAAATAATATTAGAGAAGTGGTAGATATTTATCAATCTTTTTTTTTATGAGAGAGTCGAACGGAATGTCTTTATTTGTTAGTATGGAACACTATGATGGAAACATTCGTAAAAAGAGATAGTGAGCTTTGCAAGATTCAAGATAGCACTACGCAATCGATGGCGCGGGTTTATTTGCGCGCTAAATTTTTGGCAGAGGATCTTGGGGGAAAAAGAGCAAAAGAATATTTGAAAGGGGCGCTTCCTCCTGCCCCTGGCATTTTGGGTACTTATTTTGAGGAGCACGCTCGAAGGTGCTTAATTTTTTTTGAAAAGGATAAGGTATTTAAGGAGCGCTGCAGACAGCTGGTAAATGAGGATGGCTTACTGGTGGAGTATCGACTTGCTTTACTACTTCCCTTAAGACAAAGTGTGGGGAGTTGTTTTGCTACAGCATTTTTAATTCATTTGCAGACGACGAATTTACCTTTGCTTGCGGAAGAGCTCTTTGTTGCTAGAAAGAAAAATGCCCTGAAACGAACCTTTGATGGGGAGGAAATGATTATTCCTTTTTGCCCAAAGACTGGGGAGTTGAAGGGTAGTGGAGTCTTTATTCATAGTGCTTTGATGAAATCCTTTGAATATACCGTTGCTAGTTTAGCGGATGTAAAAGTGGGCTTTTCTCGCTTTAATTTTGCGGAGGCGCTAGGTCTATCTAAAGATCATGAGGGGGGATTGGGAAAGATCATATATTCGCTGGTGGAGGAAGAGCTTACTGCTGCTAATAACGAGAGGGATGAGCTTTTAAGGGAGATAGAAGGTTTAGAAAAGCAGTTGGATTACGACCAGGCAAGCTTTGCTTCGGCTTCTACCCTGGATCGTATGGATAGTATTAAGCGGATGGCAAAATATAAAAACATTGCCCTTGCGCAGATGGTGGATGAGTATGAAAAAAAGGGGGAGGAAGGAGCTTTTCTTGCTAAGTTATATGCTTTTTTTGTGGAGCAGTATTTAGCGCTTTACCCTCACTACTTTCAAGAGCTTTATGATCCTGAGATGATGGGAGTGGGCAATATTTTGGAGGATAGACCTTCTGGGTTTCGCTTGGTTTATAAACATGGGCGCAGCAACCCAAAGCTTTGGAGTTATATTTACTCTGATAAGGAGTACATCTCTTATTTACGTGATTTTATTGTGATGACAGAACCTATCTTGACTGATCTACAGAGGGCTCATGGGATGGAAGAGAAAGTAGAGGCTTTGGTTTCTGTCTTATTACAGCGGGTGGAGGAACCAGCCTTTTTGGAAGAGCAAAAGCAAAGAATAGCGGCTATGCATAAAGAGCATCTTGGAGAAGAGGCAAGCATCTCTCCTTATGCATATCTCTCTGGTGGCAGCTTACCAGCTCTTGTGGATGCTTTTTGGCAAAAGGAGGGGTCCTTAGAAAAGGTTTCTATTTCTGCAAATAGCCCAACGGATCTATGCTTATCTTTGATTGAGTTTATGAAAGATAAGCATCAAGGGGAGGTGGCTCATGAGTTTACTCCGATTTTAATGTCTAATGACACTCATGCATGTAATTTTTTGCCTGGCGCTAAGCTTTTTCGAGCAGCTTGGGAAGATCGTGGTAATAGCTATACCTATCTACGAGATGTATTGTTACATTCTAGAGAACCTATCATCTTTGCAGACAGTAATTGGGGAGGGCGCTATTTTGCTTTTTATCCTAAGGATCAGCAGTTCTCTTTAGTGCTTTATGATGGAGAAAACATTTCTCCTTTTTCACTGTGGAACGATCATTTTGGAGAGGGAAAGACTTGGGATCTTTACCTTTAATTAAAAGCTATTGTGGTGCATACTTTTGCAAAATTTTTTGGGGGGAATATGCCAGGGAAAACATCACAAGTGATTGGAATGCAATTGGTTCACGCCTCTTGCTCGCCATTAAATCATACCTTTTTTGATGGGAACAATCTTGAGTTGACCAATATACTAGGCACTCAAGGGGGAGCAAGAGAATTATTTTGCTCTCAACTGAAAAAAGAACAAGAGCAGGGAGGTCGTTTGAATGCTCTTGCTACAAGGGTCTCTTACTTATACAAGGCCTTTCGATCTACCTGTGATAAATTGACAGCTCGAGTGGTAGCTCACTTAGATGTACGTAGAAATTTAGTGAAAGTTGTGCAAGTTATTGAAGATTATGATCTTGCGTATACAGAGTGGGTGGAGGTAACTTCATTAATGGAGGGTTTGGTGGCAGTGTATTTTACAACATTACATGAAGAAGCAATCCAAGTTGCAGTGCTAGACCATATGAATGGCGGAGGCATCCTTCTGTAATCCATTGACACTAAGCTTGTTAAGGGTTTTCTTAAATAATTATTTACCATAAAATAAAGATTTGTCATAATTATAATCGAATAATATTATAAATAATAAAAAAGAGGATATAATTATGGATTTATCAATCAACTCTCTTAGGTCAAATGAGTCAAGCGTATTGCCAGTAGCATTTAAAGCAGTGGGCGATGCAGTTTCAAAGGTAGGAGATTTAGCTTTGAACCTGTTAAGAGGTTTAGGGCATGTGCTTGGAATGGGAATAACTAAGGTTGTTTTACGTAACAAGCCTCAGCCAATGCTTACAGCGCTTTTTCTTGGTATGCTTGGCATATCTGTTCCAGTGAAAGCTTAGAGCCTATTTGCCGATAGACATCTGATTATCCACCTTTTGAGATAAACGTGAAGAGGTGGAGGATCGGTTTTGAATGAGTGTTTTGAGTATCCCTATCTCTCCATAGATATGGATACTTTTTTTTGCCCTGGTGATGGCGGTAAAGAAGAGCTCTTTGGGGAAGATGGCAGCATTTTCAGGTATTAAAATGGAGATGTGGTCAAACTCACTTCCTTGGCTTTTGTGAATGGAGAGGGCAAAAGCCTTTTCATAGGGGGGGAGCATGAGTTTTGGTATAGAGAGGTTCTTTTCAGGGAAAAGAGCAACCTCTTCCTCAAGATATCCAATATCTCCATTGGAGAGACCTGTAATAGAATCATTTCTTGTAATAAGAATAGGTGTTTGTTCGCCTTTTTTTATTGCTATTTGTTCATTGAGCTTCAGCGAGCCATAGGGCCCTTTACGAAAAGGGGTAAGGAGGATATGATCCTTTTTTTGGATGGGTGTATAACTCTCTAGCGGGGAAAGGGTGATTTCATTTTCCTCTTCGAGAAGACTTTCTATTTTAGTCATATCTTCTTCTAAGATAGCATCTGCAAAAGTGATGATAGCCTCTTTATCAGAGCGCATTGGGGAGAGTAGTTTTACTTTTGGAAGAGCATGAATGTTGGTAAAATCGTGGAAGATAGAGGCTCCAGAAACAGGAGGGAGCTGATGGGGGTCGCCAATAAGGATTACCTTGGTATGGTCGAGCAAAGCAGAGAAAAGCGCATGAAAAAGGGCTGGAGAGATCATCGAGCATTCATCTACAATAAGAAGGTCTGCAATGATAGTGGGTCTTTTTTCTTTTTGGACAAACCCTTCTTTAATCCCTAATAGTTTATGCATGGTGATAGAGTCTTCATGAGCTTTAGATAGGGCAGATAAGGCTTTGCCAGTAGGGGCGGTGCAGATGATCTTCTTTTCAGGGTAAGCATTTTTATAGGCTTTTATGATCTCTTTAGCAACAAAGGATTTGCCTGATCCTGGTCCGCCAGTGATAAGGAAAAAGGAGGTAGTATTAAGTAGAGAGAAGGCCTTTTGTTGCATAGCATTTAGACCCTCTGGACAGGGTATCGCTAGCTCCTCTCCTTTGGTTAAGATTCTGGAGGAGAGGAAGTTTGCTAGCTCTTTTTCGTGGAGGAAGTTTTTGCGTAGGTAGTAGTGCTCTCCATCTTGGATAATGGGAGAGTCTTTTCTGGCAAGAAGCTCTGAAATCTCCTCCGGTAGCTCCTTTTTAGTAAGGAAAAGGTGCCCTTCTCTGGAGGCTTTCATCAGCTCTTTACAAAATGGAAAGAGGGGGTGATCCTCCTTTTTTAAGAGGTGGCGTGCAAACAAGTAGTCAATGGCATGGAATTCTAGTTCTCCTTGAGACATAAGACCTCCTCATCTTTATAAGGTTTTGGATTGAAGTAGATGCTCCCTTTTTTTCCTCCGCGTACAAATAGGTAAAAGACTCCTCCAAAGTACTCATCTAATGAAAGCCCTTTCCCATCTAAAAAGGCTTTGAGGGCTCTGGTATAGATGGCTGCTTGCTTGTCATAGTGGTGGGCATGCAAAGCGTGTTGCAGATCCTCTTGTTCATAGCCAGGGAGGTGGTTACATTTCCAGTCGATAAGGTAGTATTTTCCTTTATGATAGGCGAGAAGGTCGATAAACCCCTTCATCTCTCTTTTGGAATTTTCTAGCTTGTAGTGAAATAGAACCTCTGGGAAGAGGTGATCGGGAGCAATTTCTTCTAAAGAGAAAGTGTCGAAATTGGAGGTGAGGGGCATGGTAAAGATTGCCTTTATTTTTTCATAAACGACCTCTTCATATCCCTCTAATTCTGTTTGGAAAAAGGATTTGGTGAGAATAGGGAAGATCGTTTCGCGAGAGAATGGGTAGTAGAGGCCCTCTTCGATTACTTTTTCAAAAATCAAATGGATCCTATTTCCAACTACCGATCCGTATGGGAAGGTAGCCTCTGCTTCTACGGGAGTGTATTCTGTTTTCTCAAAAGGCAAGGAGGAAAAAGAGAGGGAGGAGGGGGGCTTTTGATAGGGTTGCAAAGGCGTTGGCGCCTTCACTTCAAGGAGATCTTCTTTTCCTTGAAGAGGGGTGCAGCGCTCCTTTTCTAAAAGAGTAATAGGAATGGAGGAAATAGGTGTAAGCTTTTCAATACTTAGACCATAGGCTCTTTGATAGAGCGAATCATAATCTAAAAAGCTCACTCCTACGCGGGCTAAGAATAATTCTAGAGGGGAGCCATTTCCTTTTTCTAGAGGGTATTTGTCACCAAATATGGTTCCGTAAATATAGAGATAAGATTTCGCTCTAGTGAGGGTAACATAGAGGAGGCGCATCTTTTCTTTATCGACAGCAAGTGCTTCTTTCGGATCGATCTCTTGTTTCATCCTTGTATAAAGGGACAGGGCAAAGACAGCCTCAAATTCTAGCCCTTTGCTTAAGTGGGAAGTCATGATGGTTACACTTTTCTTATCGGTTCCTGTCCCTTTTTTGAGAAAAGTGAAAACATCGGGATTGAGTTTTTGCACTTCACTTAAAAAGAGTTTTGGATCCTTTTCAAAGTGAGAGAGTAGGAGGGAGGTGATCTGGGTAAAAGTAAGGAAGAGCTCTCCATTTTTTGCTAAAATTTCTTCTAAGGATTTACCGCCAAAAATTTTTGAGCTGGTAAGAGCTGCAAGGTAGGGAGCGAGGCCCTTGTTTTCAAGGGTATGAAGGAGGAGGCTAAATTCGATGGAGAGTTGTTGCAAAATAGAGTTCCCTAAATCCTCTTTCAGAAGGTCCAGGGGAGTATCAAAGACAGGGTGGGAGAGAAGTTTTTTTAATAGGGATTCTGAGCGGGGATGGTAGGTATAAAATAAGAGTGTCTCGTATAGCGCGAAGAGGGAGCTTTCTACCAAGGAGGAAGAGATATTTGCTTGGACTGGGATGTTTTTACTTTGCAGATAAAGGGAGATGGCAAGGCCTTGATATCGATCTTTTACAAGAACGGCAATGGAGTCAAAGGGAAGGCCAAGGTGTTTGATAGTATTGCAAAGGTGTGGTAAGAAATATTCTTCTTCTGCAGCTTTTAAACTCTTACGCGCAGTCTTTTCTTTGGGAGGATTGCAAAGGAGGAGCTCTACGTGAGCGTTTTTGGTGGCGCTTCTTCCTGCCTTTACTTGTTGGTAGGTAAGGTTTGTGGAATTTTGTTCAAAGGATAAAAATCCAGGGGTAGAGGATTCGCTAAACAAAGCATTCAAGGTATCAATGATAAGTGGGTGGGAGCGGTAGTTGGTGGAGAGGGAGAGCCTTGTTTCAAAACACTTTTTTGCTTGAAGGTAGGTGGGTAGATCGGCACCACGAAAGGCATAGATAGATTGCTTTGGATCTCCAACGGTACAAAACAATTTCGCATGATCTAAATAGAGGGTGCTTAATATCTCCCATTGTATGGGATCAGTATCTTGAAACTCATCGATGATACATGCATCATAAAGATCTTCTACCTTTTGGCGAAAAGGCTCTTTTTGGATAGCTTCTTTCATGGAGTGTAAGATGGCGTCAGGCCCTTGCACTAAAAGCTTATCTCTTCGTTGCTTTGCTTTCCAGGCGATATATCGCATAGGAGTTTTAGGATCTTTTGCTTCTAAATAAGTAGGTAAGATTCTTTTACAAAGCGCTGGAAGGGTAGCAGTTTGATCTAGAGTTTTTCCTTTTTTGAGATTTTCTTCTTGTAATAGTTCAATAATAGAAGGAGAGGAAAGGATTAGTTGATCAAGGTCCCCTTTTGCAAGGGCTTGAACTTGTTCTATTAAATGAGGGGCAATTTCTTTTTGTCGGTTGGTGGTACGTTTGTAGGAAGGGGCAAGGGTGTAGAGCTCTTCTAGAAGGGCTGTGGACTCTATCTCTTTTACAGATTTTAAGATTCTTTCTTTTAGGTCTTTATATGGAGTAGGAGGAGCGAGCTTTTTATCGTTATCCATCATGGAGGCTATTTTCGCTGTGAATAGAGGGAGTTTTCTCATCACCGCATCTAGCATTTTAGTGCACTGCGCCGTAGAGATATTATTCTCTGTTGTTTCGGTGCGCATAGCATCTAATATTGCCGCTAAGGTGATATCTTTTTGCTTTTCATCTTCGAAATGGAGAAGGTCAAAGTCTACACCGCCTTCAAATGCAAAAGAGGAGAGCTGCTGAAAAGCGAAGCTATGTATGGTACAAACAGGCATATCGCTCATCAAGATGCAAGCATTATCAATTAAGAGCCTTACCTCTTTTTTGTCTTTGACCTCTTTGAGGTATGGGATGGCCTTATTATTCTTTTCCAGAAGGTCATGTACATGAAGGAGGAGGGCATGGATACGGCTTTTTAAGTCATCGGCACCAGCCTTAGTAAAGGTAACCACTAAGATTTTGGTGATAGGGATGCCTTTAAGGAGGAGGCGTATGACCATGTGCTCAATGGCAAAGGTCTTTCCTGTTCCCGCGGAGGCTTCGATAAAAATTTTCCCAAACAGAGGAGAGGTAGGATCTAGTACGTTATAAGACTTCACTTTCCTCCTCCTCTTTTATCGCTTCTAGTAGAGTATCAATTTCTTCTTCAAAATGGGAGCTTTCTTTTGGCTCAGCTCTTTCTAAATAGGGATCGTGGAATTTGCTTAACAGTTTTGCTTTGATACTATTAAAGGAGATGCTTTTTTCCTTTGCATAAACCTCTATTGCCTCTGGCATAAAAGGGGAGATACTCTCTAAAGCCTTTTCATAGTAGGAAAGGAGGGGGCCGAGGAGGGGGCGCAATTTTTCTTTATGGAATTTTTTGGTGATGCCCTCTTTGATAAAATGGATTTGGAGAGGGATGGGAGTATCGAGGCATGCAAGGAGAATAAGGAGGGGGAGAGCCTTCCAGCATTCTGCTTTAGAGGCTTTTTTGAAGGAGAGTATCCCTTTTTCCGTAAGATTACTTATCTCCCCTTCGATGATGTAGGTAGCATTTTGCATCTTGCAGGTGATGGCTGGGAGGAAGATAGTGGCCTCTTTAAAAATGGGGGCAGAGATGTTGGGATCAAGTTGAATGTGCAAGTAGGGATTTAAGGAAAAAAGGTATTTCTCTACCATTTTCTTCTCTCCAGCGATGGAGTTCTCCAGCTCTTTTGTGGCAGCTTTTTCAAATAAAGCGGTAGGGAGCTTCCCTCGATCTAGCCAGGCATCTAATGATGCATTTTCCTCTTTTGCACCACTTTTGGTGATAATGGCTTTATCAAGGTAGGAAAGGACAAACTCACTATCATCAAACATCGTAGGAGTGAAAAATCGGTTTTCGTACATGCGGGTGGAGAGGTTATAGAAAAATCCTGCTGGGGATCTAGCTAGCAGCGTGAGATCTTTGCATTGAACTCTCTTTGTAGACTCTTTTGCTTTGGTCACACTTTGGTAGGTAAAAGGGGAGGCGCTTCTTTTTTCGTTTGCAGCAAGGTAGAGATCGTAAGCCTCTTGGTGAGGATGTCTTTGCTTAAAGTAATTCGCATCGTATGGTAAAAAGGGATGAACTTTTGGAGGAGGAAGGAGGAGGGAGTGGTTGATCTCTTCAAGTAGTGGGGAGATACTCCGCTTTTTTCCATCTATGGGATTGTTTGCGGTGTAGCTGAAGGAGATGGCTCCTTTTGCTGTTTGGATAGCTTGCAGGAGATAGTATCTAGCTTTTTGAGCAGGAGAAGCCTTTTTTTCATAGAGGGGGGAATTTTCTAGTTCATTGAGGGATCGATAGGTACTCTTTTTTGGGAAGCTTTCACCATCAAGACCAATAAAGAAGAGCGCCTTATCAATAGGTGGGGAGGTTTCGATGGAGGAAAAAAGAATGGGAGGAGAGTCATAGGTTTTTTCGCGACTTCCTCTCTTGGAAAAGATTTCCCTGAAAAGCCTTTTAAAGCTGTGGAAGGAATAAAGATAGGTAGAGGTGATGGCAAGGGAGGTGATTTTTTTTAGCTCCTTGAAGAAAAAATCTGCCTCTTCATCGAGAAATAGATAGGTGTTTGCAAAATGGAGGCTGCGCTCGAGAAAGTCCTTAAGTGTTTGCTTGCTATCTAAAAAGGCTAAGATATCACGATGTAGGTTCTCTATTAAGAGGATAATATCACCAATGCTCTCTACTTGAGAAAATTCAATGGTACTTTCTTCGCTTGGGATAGAGTCTAAAATATGAGCAAATCCTTTTTCAAATACTCCAAAAGCATCCCCTTCTTCTTCTAAAAAGGAGCTCTT
>JAHZKV010000084.1 GCA_022600215.1 bacterium | reverse complement strand
TAGACCATAGGGTCTTGGAATACAATAGAGATTTCTCGGCCGCGAATTTTTCGAATCTTTTCTTCATTAAGGTGGAGTAAATTTTCTCCGCCATAAAGTATTTTACTACCAGGGAGGAAGGTCCCTCTGGAAGAATTTAGTTGTAAAATAGCCTTTGCTGTTACTGATTTTCCACTTCCTGATTCTCCAATTATACCAATAAATTCATTAGGGCAAAGGTTAAAAGAGACATTATCTACTTCGGGACGTGTGCAGTTTTCCGAAAAAGTATAGCTGAAGTTCTTAATTTCTAAAAGGGAGCGGCAATTTTTGAATGGTTTGTTCATTAGCGCAACCTCGGATCAAAAGAATCTCGAAGACCATTACCGAGCAAGTTAAAAGCAAGCATGGTAAAAGAGATAAAAGTGGCTGGGAAGAATAGGCGCCATGGGTAGTACGCCAAAGCTCCAAGGCCATCACTTGCCATCACACCCCAAGATGCAATAGGAGCGCGAACCCCAAGGCCTAAAAAGCTTAAGAAGGATTCGGTAAAAATAGCATGGGGGATAGTAAGAGTTACAGTGGTAATGATGGTGCCGAAGCAATTTGGGATGATGTGTTTGAGTAAGATACGTCTTCTAGTAGCACCTAATGCAAGGGCAGCTAGAACAAAATCTTGTTCTTTAAGGCGAAGGGTTTCTGCGCGAATGATACGAGCCATCTTAATCCAGCCAGTAAGTGTCATTGCTAATAAAATGGTTAAAATCCCTTGACCCATCACCACAGTGAGTAAGATTACTACAAGTAGATAAGGAAGAGAGTAAAAGATATCTGCAATACGCATCTTGATCTCTTCGATTTTTCCCCCACAAAGGCCAGCAAAAGCCCCATAAGTGACTCCTATTACCATGTCAATGAGGGCGGCGACAACGCCTACAAATAAGGAGATCCTCGCTCCCCACCAAATTCTTGCATACATCGATCTACCTAGATCGTCTGTCCCAAAGAAATGGGTGAAGTTAGGAGCCATATTTTTTAAGTTCAGATGAGTCTCATAATAGCTGTTCTTGGTAAATAAAGGCAGGAAGATGGAGCATAAGATCAAGGAAGTGAGTAAAAAGACACTTGCCATTGCCATTTTGTTTTTAGAAAAGCGTTTCCAGCTATCAGTGAGATAGCCTTGGTGGATCATTTGGTTAGGTGAGCTCATAGTTTTGGAACCTATCTTTAATTCTTGGATCTAAAGCAAAATATAAGATGTCAGTAATGGTAATCGATATAAGAAGTATAAAGCTATAAAAAATGGTAAGGCCCATGATAATGGTGTAATCCCTGTTGGTAATACTAGATACCATCCAGCCGCCAAGACCAGGAATTCCAAAAATCTTTTCCACAATAAAGCTTCCTGTGATGATGGAAGCAAAAAGAGTACCTAGGTAGGAAATTACTGGAAGGAGGGAATTTTTTAAGACGTGCCCTTTCCAGATTTGAAATTTTGTCAGCCCTTTTGCCATGGCAGTGAGGATATACTCTTTTTGCAAGACCTCAACCATAGACGCTCTTGTCATTCTAGCAATAAAGGCAGAGGGGAAGCATGCAAGAGCAACAGCTGGGAGGAAAACATGGGCAGGAGTTCCCCACCTTGCAATTGGGAAAATGCTCCATTGGATGGAAAAAACGTATTGGAGTAGCGTTGCGGAGATAAAGCTTGGTACGCTCATCCCTGCTACAGATATGAGCATAGAAAAATGGTCTAAAAATTTCCCTTTATAGAATGCGGCAATAGATCCCCAAAAAATGCCCCAAAATACGGCAAGACCAAAAGCTACAAGGCCAAGGGTGGCAGAGATGGGAAATCCTTCTCGTATAATTTGGTTGGTAGTTCTTCCCTCATATTTGAAAGATGGGCCAAAATCTAGGGTAACAAAGCCCTTCAGGTATTTGAAGTATTGGATGTGGAGAGGTTTATCTAAACCATAATGCTCATATAAATTTTGTAAGATCTCTTTTGGAATAGCTTGCTCTTGCATGAAAGGATCCCCTGGGATCGATTTCATCAAGAAAAAAGTGAGGGTAACAACGGTAAACAAAGTTACTACACAATAAAAAAGTTTCTTGAGGATATATTTATAGATCATTTCCAAGAAGTATAAGGTGCTTGTTGTTATCTGTCAAAAAAGAAACAAGAACTATACAGAATCACCTTTTAGGAAGTAGAGTTGCTTTCCAGGATTGTCTTGGTAAGTTAAAGGAAGTTTTTTACAATCAATACAAAAAAGATTTTGCATAAAAGGAGTATTGAGGGAGTTTGCCCCCTTTTCAGTGAGGTGTTCTGACTGACTTACATAGAAAGTATGCAGACGAAGGGAGCTAAGATGAAATATGCCTTTGTCGGTAATATTTTTTCCACCTTCTATATGAAGGACCTCCATAGAGGTGGTTTTTAAACGCTCGAGAGAGGAATCAGTCAATCTATCGCAATTATCATGCATAAATATTTTTAAGGCTGGAGAGGCAATCCCTGCAATAAATTCATCGGTACAAGAGAGAGCTTTTTCCATCGTGATCTCTTCTAGCGGATGGCCATGAAGGGAAAAGAGAAAAGCTTCAGAATATAGATGGCTATCTTGAAGGTGCAATTTTTTTAAAGAGACCTTGTGGAAAAAAGTAGTAAGAGCCTGCTGAGAAAAGAGGCTGCAAGAAAGAGAGATCTCTTCAATGGGAAGTTTTGCAAGGTATAAAAGGGCATTATCAGTTAGGGAGCTACAACCAAGGATAGAAATTTTTCTGATCGTTGCTGGGAGAAGTAAGATATCTGCATCTTGTAATAACATATTGTTAGTAACAATGATCTCTTCAAGTCTTTTTGGGAAAACAAAATCTAAAGTGAAGATCAATGGTGAGTTCGTAAAGTTAAGAGTCTCAAGATCTGGGTTTGCATCGAGGATAACTTGGACATCTTTGGGAGGAATAGAGATATTTTCAAAAGAGAGAGTTTTTAGTGATTCTTTGGAAGAGGAAATCTTTTTCCTTTGGTAAAGAGAGTTGAGGGTGTGATAAAGAGGGAAGTATCCCTCCCTTGTCTGGTAGTCTTTTGCAGTGACTCTTCCTGAGATAGGGGTGATAGCTTCATTGAGTAAGAGTGCATGAGGATGCTTTCGCTCTCGAAGGAGGGAGGATCCAAGGCTGCTATGTAGACCACTAAAGCCATAAATATCTAAAAGAGTTGGTAAGATATCCATTTGAGAAGAGATAGAAGGGATTTTTTTGGGAGTAACTTTCCCACAATGGAGAGGGTAGATAAGAAGTGGGATCTTGGTAACAGGTGGATCAAGGGAGGGGGAAAGTCCAGGTCTTCCACTATGCTCATCAGGATACCCATGATCTCCCATAATATATATATGCATCGGAGTCTTTAAAGAGGAAAGCTGCTCTATTGCCTTGCCTAATGCGTAGTCTGTATATTCAAGTGTTTTTTCAAAAGGGGTTTTTCCATATTTGGGGGTGAAGCTTGTAGGAAGTAAAAAGGGATGATGATTGGTGACAGAGGCAGCGGAAAGAAAAAGAGGTTCCCTGGCTTGCTCAATAGTCTTTGTAAGAAAGGTGTATAAGAATTCATCATGTACGCCCCAGCTTGTCCCATAGGCACCTTTGATATTTGCTTTTACATCCTTCTCGTCATAAAGCTCGTCAAAATGATGATTGCGTAGAAAATCACCTTGCCTTTCAAAATGCATGCTCCCAGCCTTCATAAAGATGTTTTTGTAGCCATGCTCATGAAAAAAGTTTGGAAGTCCTCGTAGAGGAAGAGAGAGAACAGAAGAAGAGCTTTCAGTGAAATCTGGACCAAAGCAAGGAGGGAGTCCAAAAAGCGTTGCAAACATAGCCTTAAATGTTTGGGTGGCGTTTGCATAAAAATTGGGGAAATAGATACCTTCTTCTTGGAGTTTGTCAAAACATGGTGTGCATTTGCCCACTTCTTTTGCTCGAAAAGATTCTAGATAGAGAAAAACTATATGTGGTTTATCTCCTTTTGGGAGATCAAAAAGTCTTTTGCCATAAAAGCCACTGCAATATTTTTCTAGAGGGAACTCTTTGTTTGTTTTATATACAATTTCATTCTCTGAAAGGGGAATTTCACCTTCCCTGGCTTGTCTTTTTCTAGAAAAAATAGAAAGGAGAAGGAAAAAAGGATAGGGGAGAAGTTTTTTGGGACAAAAAATAAGGAGTGGGAGGAAAAGAAGGCAATAAAGTGGTAGAGGTTCAAGAAAAATGGTATAGAAGATAGAGCCTATGATAAAAACAGGAATATAAAAGAGCGGGATTTGCTTATCAATAGAGCTTTTTAACGAAGAAAAATGGCGAATCATTTTTAGGCTTTTAAAAGGTAGCGGTCTATCAAAGGTGCGCAGATGAATGGTATTGGCAAGGGAGAGAAGGAAGAGGGGAGAAAAAAGGTATTGAGCACCTGGAAAGATAAAAAGAGCGGGAACAGAAAAACTGGCTAAGGCGCTTCTAAAAAGGAGAGACGGCTTTTGCCGCAAGAAGAGGGAGACAAAAGCAAAAGGGAGTGCTGTAAGTAGAAGGTACATAACCCTATTAAAGAGCCAATAGGCTTTATTTTCAAGGGGTCTCTGCCAGATAGGCATATTTAAAGTCTACGATACCAACCTCTGAAAAGATAAGTCCTTTGAGGTCCTTATCTATTAAATAGCTCATTTTTAGATGGTGCATAGGAATAACAGGCATTTCATTTAATAGAATTTTTTCTGCCTCAGAACATATTTCCATCCGTTTTTTTGAAGAAGAGGCAAAATAGGATGCGTCTATTGCTGCTTGATAGGCCGTATTTTCCCATCCAGTACTATTTAGTCCAGAGTCTTTTGTTTTAAAGGCTTCTAGAAAGTCAATAGGGTCTTTAAAATCGGCAATTTTACGGCTGTAAGCAATATCATAGTCCCCATTTTGCAATTTTTGAAAAAAGACTTTTTTTTCTAGAGGCTCTAAGACAATAGTAATATTTAAAACATTTTTCCAGGTATCTTTTAGGATGTTAGCGACATTGTTGTTTAATTGAGTATTTACAAATAAAAGCCTGAGTGGTCTTATTTGTTTGAGTTCCTTAAAAGCCATGTTTAAATATACCTTTGCTTTATTAAAGTCTTGGTCGACAAAGTCTGCTTTTTTGGTTGGTGTTAAGTTGGATGGAATAATGCTGGTTGCTAGCTCTAGATGTCCCATAAAGAATTTATCAGAAATATATTGCCGCCGGATGGTATATCCTAAAGCTTTTCGCACATTGATATTGTTTAGTGGAAAGGAATTTACATTGAGTCGTAACCATGAGGTTGCAAGTATTGGAAAAGTGTTAGATGTAGGACTATGTTGAGCTTTTTTAGATAAATTCGAGAAGGGCCCTCCAATAAAGTGTAATTTTTTATTTTGGAATAAGTTGATAGCTGCATCCTCGTTTAGCAGAACCATATGTATAGAAGAAAGAGGTACGTTATCAAAATCCCAATAATGAGGGTTTTTTATAGCAGTGATATATTCTGTTTTTCGAAGGGATTTTGGGTATATTGGCCTTGGGTAAAATTGATCATTCTTTTTTACCGTCTTAGGATAAAAAGGTCCATTACAAACGTAATGTGAGGAAGAATAGTGCCAGTTTGGAAAGTGTTTGTCTATTTGCCTATGAACAGGAAGGAAAATAGGTAGGGAAAGTAATTCTAAGAAGAAGGGAGTGGGTTTAGTAAGTTCTATTTCTATGGTATAATCATCAAGTGCAGAAGCACATAGCGCTGAAGATGGGAGGGTACCCTCTTTTATTTCTTTTCCATTTTTAATGTAATATAGGTAGTAGGCAAAGGGAGCTTGAAAATCTTTTTGTAAGGCAGATTTCCAGGCGTAAATAAAATCATGAGCCGTCAGTGGGTCCTTATTAGACCAGTTAGTTTTTTTCAATTTTATTACATAATATCGCTGATCAGTGGAGATAAAATAGCTACTAGTTATAGCTTTTGAAACACCATTAGTATCGTGTCGAAAGAGGCCCTCATTGAAGCATTTGATTAAATTATAATCATTTAAAGATCTAGCTTTTCTTGGGTCTAGAGTGTTGTAATCAGATGCAATGTTAATAGCAATGTGCTGTTTTGATTTCATAGTATTTTTTTTAATACAACTGCTGGCTATTAATAGGAAAAAGAAGAAATATGCATATGTTTTCAATGGAGTCGTTAGCATGAAAAAAAGTTTACTATGATTATAATTTATTGAAAAGTATAGAATATAATCATTATTCGTGTTGTGAAACCAAGCATCTTAGGATCATGCTTTTACAGAGTTTTTATTGTGCAGGCATGTTTTCGATAAGGAGGTACAGGATTTTTACTGAATTAATTTTAAAAATGGATTAGACTGTTTTTATGGGTAAATATCGACCAATAGTTGGAACACTTGGCTACGTCTTGTCTAAGGATAAGAAGAAGGTGTTGATGATGCATCGTAATAAACGAAAAGATGATGATCATATTGGAAAATATAATGGCCTTGGTGGGAAGATGCATGAGGATGAAGATATTGCTACTGCGATGGCTCGAGAGATTTATGAAGAAGCAGGTATCGTTCCAGAGAAGATGACGCTCAAAGGAACAATGAATTGGACAGGCTTTGGAAAAAATAGCGAAGATTGGCTGGGCTTTATTTTTCTGATCGAAGAGTATTCAGGAACTCCTAAAAAGACTTGCCCAGAAGGGGATTTAGAGTGGATTGAGATAGAAAAAATCTATGATTTGCCACTGTGGGAGAGTGATGAATATTTCTTACCACACGTTTTTGGGGATACTAAAGAGCCTTTCCATGGTTATTCTCCACACCATAGCGAAAAAATGATTTCCTTTTCGCTATACCCTACATCCTAGTTCGTAGGCGTAATATCACTATTTAAGTACACGTCTTGGATAAGGTGAAGAAGTTTTATCCCTTCCTTTATCGGTTTTTGGAATGCTTTTCTTCCAGAAATAAGACCTGAACCACCAGCGAGTTTGTTGATAATGGCCGTTTCTGCTGCATCGCTCATATCGTTATCTCCAGAAGCTCCTCCGGAGTTAATTAGAGGGATGCGCCCTGCTGAGCAATTAAGAACTTGGTAGCGAGCTAGATCTACTGGGTGGTCAGAGCAAAGTTCTGAGTAGACGGTGTCGGTAGTTTTTCCAAATTTAAGATCTCTAAAGCCGCCGTTGCAAGTAGGAAGTTTTTGTTTTACGATATCGGCACCAAGCGTACATCCAAGGTGATTAGCTTGTCCTGTTAAGTCAGCAGCTGTGTGGTAGTCCTGTGTATCGGTTTTAAATCCTGGATTTCTTAAGTAACACCACAATACGGTGACCATTCCTAGGCGATGTGCATGTTCAAATGCTTTGGCAATTTCTACAATTTGCCGATCACTCTCTTTTGAGCCAAAGTAGATGGTAGCACCTACAGCACGGGCTCCAAGGTCTGCAGCTTGCTCTATTTTTCCAAAGAGAATTTGATCGAAGGTATTTGGGTAGGTGAGTAATTCATTATGATTGATCTTACAAAGAAAAGGAATTTTATGAGCATATTTTCTTGCTACAATTCCCAGATTTCCAAAGGTGGTAGCAACAGCATTACAGCCTCCCTCTATAGCAAGTTTAATAATATTTTCCGGATCAAAGTACATAGGATTTGGAGCAAAGGAAGCTCCTGCGGTGTGTTCGATACCTTGATCCACTGGTAAGATGGATAAATATCCAGTTCCTGCCAGTCTTCCGTGGTTGTAAATGGATTGAAGATTTTGCAATACTTTGATGCTTCTAGAGGAATGAGCAAACACTTTGTCTACAAAGTCAGGACCAGGAAGAGAGAGCATCTCTTTAGAAATTTTACAATTTCGTAGATCTAGTAAGTTTTCTAGTTTCTTTCCTAATAGTACTTCTAATTCTTGTGTTAACATACTCTTTAGCCCTTCTGATTAAAAGAAAATGATTGTATCAAAATGGGGCTGCTTAGGCAACTAAAAACTCCCTGCAGCGGGAAGTTTACGCATATTTGGAGCAACTTGTTTCAAGAGTAAGATAGTAGCGATGTTTGCAATGGCTTTTTTTGTATGGAATTTTGGGTTTGCAAAGGTGCCATCCACTTTGAATGGTATCATATATCCTTGAGGTAAAAAGCTAACCCCAAAAGCACGTTCAATAGAGTCTGCCATCAAACCAATATCAATGTTAAGCGTTTCATTTACAAAGTTTGCTGTCCCTTTGGACATAACAAGAAATTCTTTATCAATGACAAAAGCAGTTTTTCGAAAGGAGCCAATCCCATCTTGAATAATAAAATGGATGTTTCCACAAGTAACAGGAATAGTTGCCTGCGGCTGAAGCTTTAAAAGCTTTATGGTAGTGGAAAGAAGATGGTTTTTATTACATTCTAGCGTTCCTAGGGCTAAGGTTCCTATTAAGTTGAACTTCTTTTTATTTTGAATGAGCATGGAGCCTTTATCAAGATGTAAAGAGGCTCTCCTTGCAGAGAAAGGTGGAATGATACTATGGCTGGTAAATTTTGCTGTACCTTCTTCGATAACACTGGCGGTGATGGCGCTTTTTCTAGATAGATAGTATCGTTCTTTACTTTGC
>JAHZKV010000083.1 GCA_022600215.1 bacterium | reverse complement strand
ACCAAACTGTTTCCCCTTCGCCAGCAAAGTTTGTTCTTTGCGGACGAGAAGCTGTCCAAATATAACCATGGTCAAGGTCCATAGAGGTATATGTCAAAAGTGGAGGTACGTCTACCTGACTATTTAGAAAAAGTTCAAAATCAACAAGATCAAATACATATCCTTGTAATAACCCAAGAGGTGTAAAACGAAAACGCTCAATCGTGGTCACATTTTCATAACGCTTCACTTCTTCACGAGTGTGTGTTTTTTTCTCATCTCTACGATTATCTGAAAATAAACGCTCTAGCTCTGATTTGTTAGAAGTAGTCTTCATGCGAACATCTGTTCCAACATGCACTCTTCTAGTAATACGGATATCTTGATCCCAAGAATCATAATCATAGAAGTTATCGACACTAAACTCTATTTGCGAACCAACAGACATCGTTGGAATAGCTCTATCTACTTTTATCACATAGGTATCTTCTAAAACATACACACCTAAATCATCAATAATTTCAGAAATATACATATACTTCCCGAAACAACTACTTATAGCAAGACTTGCTAACATTAAAACCCTTTTCATATTTACTCCTTTTTGAAAAAGAAAAAGAAAAGTTTAATTGAATGGAGCTTTACTGTCTATAATTACTTCTTCATTAGTAATAGGATGAAAAAAGTGTAGTCTTGTATGATGCAGGCGAATTGTTTTATTTTTTCTCTTTGCAGCACCATATTTTTGATCTCCAATAATAGGGCACTTCACAAAGCCCATCTGTGCACGTATTTGATGGTAGCGACCTGTCTCCAATTCAATCTCATAAAGATTATCATGAAGGTGTCGGTAACGTAAAATAGCCTCTTTCGAAAACTTTCTTGGGCTTGAATAAACATCGGCATAAAATTGTCGCTTCACTAAATGATGACAAAGCTCTCCCTCGTCTTGAGGCAAAGGATTAGTAAGCTGAGCCACATAGGTCTTTTTAAATTTCATCTCTCGAATTTGCTCATTCATTCGTGATACGGCTTTGGAAGTTTTAGCCAGAACCAAAATACCACTCACCTGCTTATCCAGACGATGAACAGGGGTCAAAAATACATTACCAGGCTTCTCATCTCGCTCTTTAATGTAGGCCTTCAAGATAGTCACCACATCTTCCATGCCATCATTTGGTAAAGAAGAAAGTCCTGCCGGCTTATTCACCACCAGTAAATGATTATCTTCCAATAAAATGCTATTTTCTATGTCCATTTTGCCTCAATACTTCGTAGAGCACTATGCCCGTTGCTACAGATACGTTTAAACTATCACAAATTCCTTTCATCGGGAGCGAAATCTTGGTACCTTTCATCCAATGATCTGGCAACCCTTTATCTTCTTGTCCCATCGCAATCATCAATGGCTCTTCCATCTTTATATCACCATAACTCGTTTTTGCTGCAGGAGAGGTGACAAACAAAGAAATCTTCCGTTCCTCCAAAAAAGCAAATGCCTCATCAGTAGAACAAAGAACTACTGGTAATGTTAAACTTGCCGCCAAACTTGATCGAATAGTATTTGGGTGATAATGATCCACAAGAGGATCTACCAACAACACACCATCAACACCAACCCCATCACAGGTACGTAAAATAGCCCCAACATTTCCAGGTTTTTCTACTCCAACAAGCGCTACAAAAAAAGACCCTTTTAAGGAATCAAGTGATTTTTTTTGCATCTTACCAATACCTACAGGCTCACTGCGCAGAGAAATCTTTTCTAAAAGGTAGGGCGTTATCTGAATACATTCCACCCCCTTTTGTTCTTGATCATCAACCAATGGGCTAGCCTCTGCATAAAACAACGATTCTAGTTTTCCTGCACGCTCAATCTCTCGTTCCCCTTCCACCAAAAATAGATTGCTCTTCTTTCGCTCCCGACTCTTTCGAAGAGATTCTAAAAATTTAATCTTTGGGTTCGATCTGCTAGTTATCAAAGGGTACCTTTCCATCTTTCGCAAAAGCATACAATGCATCCAATAAATATGCTGCACATTTTTCCTGCACTTCATTCCGAGACAGGCCATCCAAACCTGGAATCTTCCCTACAAAAGTTTTCTCCTTTGTTGCAATAGACCCAAAAACAAGCCCAACACGAGCGCCGTCTGGCCCTGCATCTCCCGTTACAGCGACTGCAATATCTGCACCGCTTTTTTCTAGAGCACCTATGCTCATACGAGCGCAAACTTCTTCGGAAACTGCAGATTTTTCTTTTAGGACACGTTGAGATACCCCAAGAATTTTTTGCTTCATGGCATCGGTATAAGTTACAAAAGAACCCACAAAATAGTTTGAGCTTCCTGCAGTCCTGGTTAAGATAGATGCAATTAATCCCCCTGTACAACTTTCAGCAAGAACTAAACTCTTCTTCTTTTTTATAAAGAGGTCTTGTAATTTCTTCATTGCTTTCCCACTCGAAATGTTCCTCGATACTCCACGCCCTCCGCAGAAATAATTCCTGGAGTCGTTTCCTTTCTAATCCATTTTCTCCATCCAGCAAAAGTTTTTGCCTCTTCAAAATGATCTTTCGTAAAGACCACCTCACCATCTACTTTTGCAAGGGTAGGATAGGAAACACTTGCTCCAACATACATCGAACCTACACCAAAATCTTTTTCCAGTAGCTTCCCTTCCGAAACACGCACCGCAAAAGGTTGAATCTCCACTACTGGCAACAAAGGTTTGACAATCCGCTTATCTTTCACCTCCATCACCTCAAAATGATCGGCAGAAAAAGCAAAACCAAGCGCAGGGAATTTCTCTCTTCCCAACAACTCTATTACTTGTTGTTTTGTTAAAAAAGGATCCTCTACCACTCTTCCCAGCACGGCAAAATACCCTTCTGGCAAAAAACGCTCCCACATCTCTTTTTCCAAAGAGAGGTGATAGGAAACAAAACGGGAAGCTTCTAATTTACTTGTTGAGGGCATAAGGTCTCTCCTTTACGAAGACGATCAAAAAGGCCCCTGCAAAAATCATCGCATCTGCAACATTGAAAATCCCATACGATTGATCCCAAAAGGTGAAATGCAACATATCAACGACAAAGCCATAGAGCAAGGTATCCAAAACATTCGCAAATGCTCCAAAAATCACCAACAAATATCCAAGCAAATGACGCTGCATCTTCTCACTATGAATCAAAAAGTAAATGAGAGCTCCAATAAAAACAACTCGGAACAATAAAATCACCGATTGGAAAGAGGCAAGCATTCCCCATGCCATTCCGGTATTTTGTACATAGGTCAATTCAAACCCTAAAAAAGAAAAAAGATGAAAAGAAAAAAGATTCCCATAAAGAGGTACATGGCTCATCACAAATTGCTTGAGCAAAATATCCAACGCGAACAATAAAAATACTAGACCTACTCCTCTTTTCATTCTACTACATCCACCAAAGCGCTCATCAAATCATTTTTATCTTTAAATCGGCGATAGACACATGCAAAACGCACGTAGGCGACTGCATCTAAATTAGCGAGCTTTTTCATCACGATCTCTCCAATTTTCAAACTATCAATCTCACGAACGCCGCTGGCCATGATGTCTGTCGCAACGTCTGAGGCAATTGCTAGCACCTGATCATGAGAAATTCTTGTATGGCGACAAGCGCTATCTAACCCGCTGATCAATTTCTCAGGGCGAAATGCCTCAAAACTACCATCTCTTTTTTTTACTTGAATCGTCAAATCAATCGATTCAAAAGTAGTAAATCTTTTTTCACAACTCAAACACTGCCTACGCCTTTTTACTGAATTGGCATCTGCTTGGTTTCTTGAATCTGTTACTTTGGTCTCTTCATAACCACAAAACGGACATTTCACGACATTTCTCCTTTTTAGCAGTTTACCAAAGATAAAAATTAGCTTCAATGGAGGAAATGAGAAGAAATAAAAAAATTATTACCTAAATCTAAATAATATGTTAACATTTTCATTTTTTGGAGGTAATTTATGGATAGTATCACTGAAGTGCAACCAGCCTCTGCAATTGCAGAAGCTATGGAACATGTAGAAAGCGGTGTAACAGTTGAAAGTCTTCAATGTATCTTTGAAGTTTTGCACCCTAAGCTCGCAAAGCATGTCGATGAAGAGGCGCTTCTTGGCTATTGCGAAACGATGGAATCATTTAAGGCCCACCAAAAGAGGGAGGCCTATCACTTTTTACAACATGTTTTACGAGATCTGGAAGATGTAGCATCAGAAATTACCGTGCTCATTTTTTCCAACAATGATGTAGAACTCTTTCCAAACTATTTTTTTGCTTTCTTAACTGCTCTTGAAGTTCTTCATTTTGATCACTGCCCCAAACTAATAAAACTTCCCTCATTAAGAGCTCTTCCTGACCTTGATATAGTACAAATCTTACATTGCCCAAAATTTCAAGATACAGGTGATATTCATCCTAAACTTATTCGTAAACCAATTGTGTACATCAATCCGAGTGCGGTTTTAGCACCAAGTGTTCGAAGAAGCACCAAATTGATAACAGATCTTGCTGTAGTGCTCCTTCATCAAAAATATGCGAGCAAAGGTATCCCCTTCCATAAAAGAATACCTTATTCTGATCAACCTCCTGAAAATAGAAGAAAACTATTTGACATTGCAAGAGCTTATCTAGCAAAACAAGAAGGTTTATAAAAAAATCAAAATATGATAAGATGCTTACCATGAAAAGAATCTTTATCCTTTTAGCTCTATTTTTATCATCATGCAGTTTTTTCAATTTTGAAAGTGGTGCTCTGAAAAAACCTCTTGTCATTGTAAGCGCTGCTCCATACGAAGAAATTGTAGAGCAAATTGCAGGCAATACCGTTTCTATCAGAGGGATTATCCCGCCAGATGTCGATCCGCACAATTTTGAGCCCTCCCCCAGGGATATGGGCCCTTTAGTCCACGCCTCTTTATGGATCCAGGTTGGAGAAGAATTTGAGTATTTACTGGAAAATCGTTTAGCAGAAACCTCCCCCTCTCTAAAAATTATCAACCTTCCTCAAGTCACGAAAACGATTACCTCCACCTGCAACCATGCCCACCATGGACACTGCAATGATCCTGTTGACACCCACTATTGGCTCGATCCTATTACCGTAGTAGATCAAGCAAAAGTGATCACTAAGTTCCTCATACAGATCCTTCCAAAGAACAAAGAGCTCTATGAAAAGAATTTTCAAACGCTAAAAACTAAATTAGAAAGTCTCAATGCAAAGCTTACCAAAGAGCTCGCGCCTTTTGCTCACAATGTATACTTAACCACCCACGCTGCCTACGGCTATTTCTGCCATCGCTACGATTTAAAGCAAATTGGAATTGAAGCCGATGATGGCAAGGAAGTGCGATCGAAAGATATTCAAATGGTGTTAGAAAAAGCTAGAAAACATGAAGAGGAATTGGTTGGAATTTTAATTCAACCGCAACATGTCAATCGCGCTGCAGAAACAATTGCCGAAACAATGAATCTTCCTCTATTCATGGTAAATCCATATGAAAAGGATTATCTAAAAACGATCGATAAGCTTGCTGAGATTACCATTGAGTACGGACATAGGAATAAATAAGGACGCATATGGCACCCATCATAGAAATTGAGAATCTTTCCTTTAGCTATGAGCAAAAGCAAGCTTTAAAAGAGATCAATTTGAAGCTAAAAGATCATGGCTTCTACATCTTCCTTGGTCCCAATGGTGGAGGAAAAACAACACTAATCAAGCTAATCATGGGCTTAATAAAGCCGGTAAAGGGGAAAATTAGGGTTCATGGTGGCAAGCCAAGAAGCCAGAAAAACAACTTTGGATACATTCCTCAAAAACTTTTTTTTGATCCTATTTTCCCATTAACTTTATTTGAATTTGTCCAACAAGGACTACTTAGTGAGCTTCCTTGGTATGGCGTATGGCCAAAGAGCACCAAGAAAAGAACCATGGAGATGCTAGAAAAATTTTCCTTAGTCGATCTAAAGGACAAAGCTATTGGCGAGCTCTCAGGTGGTCAGCTACAAAGAGGCGTTATCGCAAGAGCACTTGTTTCTGATCCAGATATATTGATTTTAGATGAACCTTTGTCTGGCCTCGATCACGCATCGGCTAAAAATATCATTCGGCTTATTGAGGAGATGCAAGGAAAGAAAACGATCATCCTAATCACTCATGTGATCACCCACTTATTAAAAAAGGCCGATAGTGTGTATTTGGTAGAAAAAACGCTTTGCGAGCTAAGGGATGATGCCCTTTGCAAGCACATGGAGCTAGGATTATTTCATACAGAAGACGAGGGGTGTGACCATGGCTGAAACTTTCTTTGCAGCGCTTGCTACTAATCCATTTCTACAAATGGCGCTTTTTGCAGGGCTTCTTGCGTCTCTCGGAAGTGGAATCATAGGCAGCTATACGGTAGTTCGCCGAGTAGTGTTCATATCAGGGAGTATTGCCCACGCAGTTCTTGGCGGCATTGGTATTGCCATCTACCTCCACTACTACACCCTCAATCCTATCTTTTCCCCGTTAACAGGCGCTATCTTCTCCGCCTTCTTTTTTGGATTCTTAATTGGGTGGATGCATCTTAAATACAAGCAGCGCGTTGATTCTGTAATTGCAGCCGTTTGGTCGATTGGAATGGCAATTGGTGTGATTTTGATTTCTGTGACGCCTGGATCTAATGCAGAGTTGATGAACTTCCTATTTGGTAATTTGCTTTGGGCATCGATGAGAGAAATTTATTTGCTCATCATTTTAAATGGGATCATCATCGTTTCCAGCATTTTGTTTCATAAAAGATTTTTAGCAATTTGTTTTGACGAAACCAACGCTTTCCTTCAAAAACAACCTGTTATTTTTCTATATTTCTTTTTACTTTCTCTCATTTGCCTCACTATCGTCATCCTCATTCAAGTAATTGGTGCAATCTTGGTGATCTCCATGCTTTGCCTTCCAGCAGCTATTGCAAATATTTTTACTAGGTCACTTTCAAAAATGATTTATCTAGCAATTGTACTCTCTGCCATCATGGCCTTCCTAGGAACCTACTTTTCCTACCTCTTTAACTGGCCAATTGGTGCAACAATCGCCCTCATCACCACCTGCTTCTACTTTTTAGCTTTACCACTAAAACAATTCATGGTATCCTATTCCCAAAAATAACCTAAGGGAATAGCAAATGAAAGCAATTATTAAAACTGGCGGGAAGCAATACAGCGTGAAATCTGGTGATTTGCTAGACGTAGAGCTGCTTGACCATAATGACAGCGGTAAAGTAATTTTTGAATCTGTCCTTCTACTGGATGACGGAAAAAAAGTTGCAGTAGGCGCTCCAACGGTCAAAGGAGCAACGGTAGAAGCTGACGTAGTTGGCGAAGTAAAAGATAAAAAATTAATTGTATACAAATACAAAAGAAGACACAACTGTCGCGTAAAAAAAGGTCACAGACAAAAGAAATTACGCGTACTTGTTAAAGAAATTAAGGGAGCTGCATAATGTCACATAAGAAAGGACAAGGGTCCTCAAGAAACGGTAGAGATTCTAATGCGCAACGACTAGGTGTGAAGAAATTCGGCGGTGAGTCTGTTGTAGCTGGTAATATTATTCTTCGTCAGCGTGGAACAAAATTCCACCCAGGGCAAGGTGTGGGTCTTGGAAAAGATTACACTATCTACGCTTTGATTGACGGATGCGTAAAGTTTAAAAAAGGAAAAAGAACTACGGTATACGTAGAAGCTACGGCTTAACTTTTTAAAACAGAATATAAGACTAATAAACATCTCGCCAAAAACTTGGGGAGATGTTTTATTTTTAGGGAATTGAAAAATGTTTACAGATTTTACCAAATTAAAGTGCTTATCAGGAAAAGGCGGCAATGGCGTCATCTCCTGGATACGCGCAAAATACCTACCCAAAGGTGGCCCATGTGGCGGCAATGGAGGAAAAGGTGGCTCTGTAAAGATCAAAGTCTCCCCCCATATCCACTGCCTTGACCACCTGCGCGGAAAAAACTTGATCTCTGCTCAAAAAGGCGGCGATGGCGGAAGTAATAATAAAACAGGAAAGAGTGGAAAAGATAAGGTAATAGATGTTCCTGCAGGGACCATCATCATAAATACCGAAACAGAAGAAGTTCTTGCTGATCTAACCAAACCAGGGCAAGTACTAGAAATTGCACAAGGTGGAAGAGGCGGCCTTGGAAATACCTGCTTTAAAACCCCCACCAATAGAGCTCCTCGAAAGTGCACACCAGGAAAAGCTGGAAAGGAAGTGCAAATCTCCCTAGAAATGAAAATGATTGCCGATGTTGGTTTTGTAGGACTCCCAAATGCGGGAAAGTCCACCTTGATGAAGGCACTCACTGCTACCGATGTGAAGATTGGTAACTACCCTTTCACCACTATCAAACCAAATCTTAGCTATCTTGAATATGACGACTACTCCAGAGTCTACCTTGCAGATATTCCAGGGATTATTAAAGATGCTCACAAAGATAGAGGCCTTGGCCTTGCTTTCTTAAAACATATTGAAAGAAGTAAAGCTCTCATCTATATTGTCGACGTTGCACCACTTGGTGAAATTTCTGATCCAATTGAAGACTACAAAATATTAAAAAATGAATTAGAGCAACACGATGATAGACTTTTAAAGCGACCATCCATCATCGTATTAAACAAATGCGAACTCGATGGTGCAGAAGAAAACATTGCACGCTTTAAAAAAGAATTTGCAAATGAAAAAGCAGACATCATTACTATTTCTGCAAAAGAAGAAGTAGGAACAAAAGATCTTTCGTTAAAAATAAAAGAACTTGCTCAAGTTGATGGCAAACGCTACGACTAACTTTGAGAAATAACCATCTCCAATTCGTCAAAAAAAACACACACTAATCCAATCAAAGTTGCGTAATTTTACCGTACACTCCCCTCCCCTGTTAAAAAAAATTAAATTACTTTTGTCTATGAAAACTAACGTTTATTAAAAGTTAATTAAAAAAATTACTTGATTTAATTAATTTT
>JAHZKV010000082.1 GCA_022600215.1 bacterium | reverse complement strand
GAGAAATGAGCTATAGCGTATTGCCATCTTTTGCTAAAGATTCTTTTCCTTATCTTTCTTCTAACGTCGTAGTTTTTCAACGATGTGGGAATAAAACCCAAACAGAGTATATACGTCGCATTGCTGAGCTAAAAAAGCAACGAAATTTTCGTATGATTTATGATGTGGACGATGCAATGTTTTTTGATGCAGTACCAAAATATCATCCTACAAAGAGCGAACCGGAGATGTATGCGGAGGAAAATTATACTAGAGAGTTGATGAACCTTTGCGATGAGATGACGGTATCGACGCCATATTTGAAAGAATACTATTTGAAAGAGACAGAGCAAAAAAATATCACCGTTGTACCTAATAAGATACCCTATTTTTGGGCAGGACATTTTTATAGCCCAGAGAATGTGGTACGAAACTATCGAAAACATAAGAAGCGTCCACGTATTATCTATGCAGGCTCCCCGGGCCATATCGACCTTTCTGCGGGAGAAAGCAGGGGAAAAGATGACTTTGAAAGTGTATGTGAAATGATAGAGAAGACGCATAAAGAGTTTAAGTGGATTTTTGTAGCCGCTTGCCCTTTGCGCTTTAAAAAGTATATTCAGTCAGGGGATATGGAGTACTATCCATGGCAGCCTGTGGGAGCTCTTCCAAAACTTATTTCCACATTAGAAGGAAATATGATGATTGCTCCTCTTGCAGATAATATATATAATCGGGGAAAAAGTAATATTAAGCTGCTAGAAGCAAGTGCACACGGTTTGCCTATTGCTTGTCAGGATTTGACTCCTTATGAGGAGGCTCCTATTCGTTTTACTGGGGGCGATGATCTACTAGAAAAAATTAGAGAGACTCTTGCTTCTGAAGAGGTCTATGTAAAAGAATCTTTGAAAGGAAGGGAAATAGTAGATAAGCATTGGTTAGAAAATGAAAATAATATAGCCATGTATAAAGAGCTTTATCACTTTCCTTATGGGGATGCTCGTAGAAAAAATTTACACTAGATTTTCTCCTATTTTTGGGGTATACTCTTCCCTATGGAATCGCTTGATCATATTTTAGGACAAATAGAGAAGATGGTGTGGGGACCTCCGCTGCTAATTTTAATGTTAGTAGTAGGTATTTTACTTACCGTCCGCACAAAGGGTGTGCAGTTAAGGCATTTGATCTATGCTCATAAGCTTGCCTTTACCCGCGATGATGGGAAAGCGGAGGGAGATATCTCTCATTTTCAAGCATTGATGGCAGCCCTTGCTGGAACGATTGGTATTGGTAGTATTACTGGTATTGCAACAGGTCTTGCTATTGGTGGCTTGGGATCCTTGTTTTGGATGTGGGTAGCAGCTTTTTTTGGAATGGCCACAAAATATGCTGAGGCTATCTTGGCTATTAAGTATCGACAGGTAGATGGCGCAGGAGAAATGTGCGGTGGTCCTATGTATTACCTTGAAAAAGGACTCGGTATTAAATGGCTGGGTGTTCTCTTTGCTATTTTTGCAATTGGTTGCTCTTTCGGTATAGGAAGTATGGTGCAGTCTAATTCAGTTGCTATTGCTGTATTTGATACCTTTTCTATTTCTCCAGTGATTACAGGAGTCTTGCTTGCTGTATTTGCTGCTTTTCCTCTAGTGGGAGGAATTAAAAGTATTGGTAAGGTTGTTGGAGTGCTTGTTCCTGCTATGGCAGCATTCTACTTTGTCATTAGCTTAATGGTAGTGCTCTCCAATATTACCGCTGTACCTGCAGCATTTGCGATGATTTTTAAAACAGCATTTACTGGACAGGCGGCAACTGGTGGTTTTGTAGGATCTACCTTTATGATGGCATTGCAATGGGGTATCTCTCGTGGAGTATTTTCTTCAGAAGCTGGTATGGGAAGCTCCTCTATCGCTGCCGCCGCTGCAAAAAGTGACTCTCCTGGAAGACAAGCACTGGTCTCCATGTCCTCTGTGTTTATTACTACGGGAATTGTATGTACGCTTACAGGTCTTGCTATCGCCACTACTGGCGTGCTAGGTAGAGTAGGCGCTGGAGGCGCTCCGTTAGATGGTCCTGCACTAGCTCTTGCTGCTTTTGATTCAGTCTTCCCTTACGGAGGATTGATGGTGGCTCTTGCTATCATCCCATTTGGATATTCTACGATTCTTAGTTGGTCGTACTACGGAGAACGCTCCGTGGAATACCTATTTGGAGAAAAGTCCATTCGATATTATCGCTGCATTTTTATTTTTGCCGTCTTCCTTGGGGCCATCTTGAACCTCTCTGTGGTATGGAAATTTTCAAATATCATGAATGGATTAATGGCCTTTCCCAATCTCATCGGAATCCTCTTCCTTTCTGGAGTTGTTGCACGCGAAACAAAACTCTTTGAAGGAATCCTTTCCCAAGAAAAGTTAAAACAATAGCATAAGGAGTTATAATGAATGAAAAAGTGAATATAAAAGATAAGTTATCTTTGTTTAGTGAAACTTGGACCCCTAAAATTATTGGGGAAATTAATGATTCTTATGTGAAAATTTTCAAAGCAAAAGGAGAATTTGTTTGGCATCAGCACGAAAATGAAGATGAATTCTTTTTAGTTATTAGCGGAGAATTATCTATCAAGATGAGAGATAGAGAGATCCTTTTAAAAGAAGGGGAGTTCTTTATTATGCCAAGAGGGGTGGAACACCTGCCATATGCAAAGGAAGAGGCATGTGTATTGCTCTTTGAGAAGAAAGAGGTGATTAACACAGGGAACGTAGACTCAGAAAAACGTGTTGAAGCACCGGAGTGGATTTAAGAGCTTTGAAAAGCTAAAGTTCCACTAATAGAAGATCTATTAGTATTCTTTTATTGCATAAAATAATCCATTAGCTTTATAAATAAGCCCTTTAAAAAACCTAAAGGGCTTATATGGTTTGTTTTAAACGACTATTCTTGGTTTTATTCCCAGTCTTACTTTTTAGTGATTCTACAATAGTTCATAATGTAGATGTGCTTACTGGACATTTTCAGTATTTGATAGCAGATCATACGGTGAAAGGGGCAAAGCCCTTATCCCTTGTGAGGAGCCAGTACTACTATGATAATCAACATGCAGAAGACATGTTTAGTCGTTATATGGAAAGACATGGAGTGTATCCTCATCTATATTTGTATTTAAATAGAGATAGGGGTGACTATGAGGCTTATATCTATGAGAGTAATAGAGGAAAGACAACCTATCATCGTGTAAAGGGAAAAAGGAATGAGGTAGAGCTTGCTTATGGTGATGCATATGCATCGAAAGGTGAGAAGAGATCTTCTGTCATTGGATATCGAAATAATCCAAAGAATAATAAATTAACCATCTATCGACGAGAAAAAAAAGCAATCTTACGGTTTGCGGATGGGACGATTAGATACTATATCAAAAATGGAAAAAGTCGTGATTCTGGGGATAAATTTCACGGTTATTTTTGGAAGCTTGGTTATCGGTATCGCTTGGAAAAAGAAGTTGCTGCAAATGGGGAGGTAACCCTTTTTGAGTATGGAGATAAAAGTGTTAAGATAAAAAAAGTAGGCCCTAGCTCTGGCATTATTTTTTCTTGGATGAAAGTTTCTTTGGAAGATAGAGATTGGAGCTTGCGATTAGAAAATGGTTATAAGAGGAGCTATAACTATGACTTGAAGGTAGAGACAAGTGATGGAAAAACGTTTGTCTATTCTGGATACATGATGAATAAGCTTTTTTATCCAAGCACTTGCCGAAAGGATAGCGGGCTTGAAACAGAGTTTCTCTATCATGATCATTTTAGTGCAGGTAGGCAGTGGTTTAAAGGGGTAAAGCTTGGAAAAGAGTTAATAGCAGTTGAATATTACTATCCCGAAGAAAAGAAGGGGGAGAGAAGATCGTACTATGATCGAGGTAAGATTAAAGAGGTATATAAGAAAGGAAAGAAAATGGGATTTTTTTCTTATGAAGATGGCTGTACTACCTTTATTGATCAAAATAGGATCGTTACCAAGTATTTTTATAAAAAAGAAGGGCTAGATAAAATTCAAAGTTCTGATATGCAAGGTAATGTATATACGACGCAAAAGTTTGAATGGAAAGGAGAGCATTTAGTAGCAAAACACTTATATGATGGAGAAGAGCTAGTTCGCTCTGAGCTATTTGAATATGATAAACACCACCATGTAATTAAAGAAACTGTTACTGATGAGAAAAAAAGCTCATTCAAATGGTATCGATATAATGAAAATCATTTGTGTGTAGAGGAAAAAACAGAAGATCAAACCATTACTTATGAATATGTGGAAGGGACAGATTTACTCTCTTGTAAGAGTGTAGGCGATGTGAAGGAGTATTTTGTTTATGATGAGGACTATTTATTACTAGAAAAAAGAGTAGTTGCAGGTGATCAATGCAAAGTAGAAAGATATATTCGTGACCCACAGACGAAAATGATTGTGGAAAAAGATGATGGTTTATGCCCTGTCTATTACGAGTACGATAGCGAAAAGCAACTAACAAAAGAATCCACAGAGTTTGGGGCTATTCAATATGAGTATGATCAAGAAGGGAGGATGGTGAAAAAAATCTCTCCTCTTGGTGCTGAGAGCACTTATTCATATGATTCTTTTGGAAATTTGAAAAGCACAAAAGAGCCTGGCGCCCCCCGTAAAAAATTCACCTATAACCAGCAAGATCAAGTGCTAAGTTGCAAGTTTTGTAAGAAGGAAAGTAAAAATGTCTACGATGAAAAAGGTAATTTGATAGAAGAAATCAATTACAAAGGGGCAAAAACTGCTTATGAATATGATGAATTTGATCGATGTATTAAAAAGGTGCTTCCTGAGGTGGAGATAGAGGGAGAGTATTTTTTGCCTACTTGGGAATATGAGTATGATGGGTGTGGCAATAAAATACGGGAAATTTCTCCTTTGGGAAATGAAACTACTTTTTCTTATGATCTTTGTGGCAGGTTATTAACTACTATCTTCAGCGATGGGGAAGCAGTATCAAACACCTATGACCATAGTGGAAATGTGATAGAGATCTGTTATCCACAGGGAGGGAAGGTTGAGTACGAGTATGACTCTTTTGGAAGATGCATTATAAAAAAACAAGGTGGGATAGAAGAGCATTGGAAGTATAAGGGGCTTTTGCTCGATAGCTACATTGACGCAAGGGGTCTCACTACTTATTACTATTACGATCAACATGGAAGAAAGATCAAAGAGGAGAGCGAGGGGCGTATAAAGAGCTATTCTTATGATAAGATGGGAAATCTTTGTAAAATAGAGGAGATGGATGTAGAGGCAGTAGAATCTTTTGATATAGAAGGAAGGGTGATAGAGAGCTCTGCTAATGGTTTTCACCAAACAAAATACTTTTATGAGGAAGGGGGAAGGAAATCAAAGGTTGTCAAGACTACTTCCCAAGGTGATGCAATCGATAGATTCTTTTATGATAAGGAGGGGAGGTTAGTAAAACATGTAGATCCTTTTGGAGGGGAGCTTGTATATCAATACGAAGATTATGCAACCACTAAGATAGATCCATTAGGGAATAAGGAAGTGCAATATTTTGATTCTCATGATCGGCTGGTGTGTTTAGAAAAATTATCCTCTGAGGGGGAGGTTCTTTTTTGTGAAAAGAACTATTATGATTTGGATGGAAATGTAATCAAAAAAGTTACCCAAGATTTGGAGCTGGAATTCTTCTATGATTGTATGGGCAGAAAAATCAAGCAGGTGGAGTCTGGGGGTAAAGAGACTTCCTTTCACTATAATGGGAAGGGGTTGTTGGTGGCTAAAACACTTCCAAATGGAATAGAGCTCTATTATGAGTATGATGCTTTAGATCGCAATGTTTCTATGAGGAGCTCTGATGGATCGATTGACTATGTGTATGTTTATGAACATCTCGATTTAGTGGAGGTAAAAGATGTAAAGGCACAAAAATCTTTGCTACGAAAGTATTCAAGGTTCGGAGAGCTGATAGAAGAAAAAGGATTTTTTGGGCGAAAAACTGGTTGGGAATATGATCTTTTTGGGAGGAAAAAGGCTCTATATCTTCCTGATCAAAGCTCTATCCATTACACGTATGAAAAAAGCTCCATGGTTTTAGTCTCTCGTAAAAATTTGGAGGGGGAGACTCTGTATACCCATCGCTATGTTACATTTGATCCAAACCAACATGTGGAAGAGGAGGAGCTACCTTTGAACTTGGGAAGAGTCTATTCTGAAAGGGATCTGATGGAAAGACCTACTTTGCTACACACTCCTTTCCACAAAATAGAACTATCTTTTAATGCTAATCACTCGGTTACAAAAAAATGTAACTCACTGTTAGAAGATAAGGAATTTGATTATGATGCCCTTTCCCAATTGACGAAGGAAGGAGAAGAACAGTATAGCTTTGATGCATTAGGTAATTCTGAGGAATTTGAAATTAATGAATTGAATCAAATTGTAGCTTCGGAAGACGAGGTCTTTACCTATGATGCAAATGGGAATTTGCTTTCTAGAAAAGGGATAGAATATGCATATGATGCTTTAGATCGCCTAGTACGTATTTCCTATGAGTGCGGCAGAGTGGTTCAATTTACTTATGACCCTCTTTCCAGATTAGTTGCTAAAGAAGATAGTGAGAAGATCTATTATTTATATGATGGAGCTTCAGAAATTGGAACTCTTTCTACAAGTGGCGCAATTACCCAGTTAAAAGTACTGGGGCTTGGAGTGAGTGGAGATATTGGCGCAGCTATTGCCCTTGAACTAGATGGGGAAGTCTTTATCCCTATTCACGACCTCCAGGGAAATGTTCTTGGGATAGTAAATGGAGAAAAAGAGGTGGTGGAGCGCTACTTAATGAATGCATTTGGTGAGGAGAGCTGCAAAGAATATCGCAATCCATGGCGCTTTTCTTCTAAGCGCTTTGAAGAAGGGATGTATTATTTTGGTATGCGCTTTTATGATCCTGGGCTGAAGAGGTGGCTGACACCTGATCCTGCCGGATTTGTGGATGGTAGAAATTTGTATTTATTCAACTTAAATAGCCCGTTGAATCGCTTGGACCTATTTGGCCTTGCTTCGGATGCCTTTTATGTTACGATCCCACGTTATAAAAATAGTAAGATGAGCTACGCTCCCTATAAACACCCTCCAATCAATAGTAGCATATGGCCGATGCCTGAAATATCTTCCCCTATTGCGCATAAAGGGACAGGCCATGTTGGTGGGCGTGATATGAAAATGATGATAAAGCTTCCAAATAACTATGGTCATAGAATTACTGATGTGGATAGAGAAAGAGGATATTACAACGCATATGATGACGTAGGATCTATCTTCAAAGCGGTGGGGGATAAAAAAACAGCAGCAGGAGTTTTGGTTCACAATGGTATGCTTCATACAGAAAAAGACTTTACCAAAGTCTGTATGAGCGTAATTGATAAAGCGCCTAAAAATTCCCTTACTGTTGGCGTATATAATGAAACTGGTGGTCTCTCAGATCTCCTTCGTGTTGGAATGGGTCATTTTCTTGGACAGGAGAACGTGGCCGCAAAAAATTTACGTGCCGTACAAATTAGCCTTGCTAACATGATGGAAGAATACGCCCCTAAGTCCCACATGGAAAGCATTGCCCATAGCGAAGGCGCCCAAAACCATAAACTAAGCTATGATGGGATGAGTGATCATGAAAAAGAGAGTTTTGAAGATCATTTCAGGCTTCATTTAATTGGATCGCCAACACCATTTCCAAATAAATATTCTCTAAGTGCAACAAATTATTATTCTAAAGAAGATTGTGCAACAAATGGTAAAGCAGGTTACTTATTAGGGGCTGCAATGGGACGCACTTCGGGTGTTGCAATGAATGCTTTAACAAGCATTTTCTTGCAAAGACGGGAAAAAAATCATAATATTGTATGGGTGAATGCAATAAGTTCCTCTAGTGAGCGAAATTTGAGGTTTATTGATCATAGTTTTTTAGGTTCAACCTATCAAGGTGTAACTAAGTCAATAATAGAAGATACAATAAAAAATAGAGGTTTATATGAATATAATATGCATAGGTAGTATTTTAATGTTGTCTTCTCTTTTGGGAACAGAAGTTGAAGTTAAACCCCCTAAAAGGATTACAGAGCAGTGGGAAGAAAAGGTTTTAGGTGTTAAGCATGGACCTGTTACTCTTGATGTAGCGGTGGAAGAAAAGATTGCAGGATATTTAGAATGGCGTTTTGATAAGGGATTGATAGAGAGGATAAAAGCGTATATAGAAAAGCACCCTACCGGGGTATATGAGGAATATTGGGCGAATAAACAGTTAAAAGTGAGGCTCCCTTATAAGGATAAAAAACCACATGGTCATATTCATGGATGGTTTATCAATGGAGAAGACGCTTTTAAGGGCCATTTTTCCAATGGAGTAAAGCAGGGGTATCATATTACTTTCACTGATCCGAAATACCCACGGCGCAAAGGCCGCGTCTTAGTTTTTAATGAACAAGGTCAAATTGAGTATAAACAAAAAATTTATCATCCTAAAGGTAAGTTATGGATTGTATTGGGTTATAAAAAAGGGGTTCCGCATGGAGCTTTGGAAGCATGGGATGAAAAAGGAAAAGAACTTTTAGTGGCTCAGTATAAAAATGGAGTTTTGCAAAAAGATCCACCGCCGCCACCTATACAAAGGGACAATTCTCGTATTACTCCAGATCAAATATATGTAAGGGAAGTGACGAAGGAATTTTTGGGTGTAGCTAGAAAAGAATTTGGAGTTCGCCCATATGGTGTAGGGGCTAGTATGCCTAATGATGTAGAAGCAATAAACATTACCTTCTCTATTAGAAAAAAAGGAAGCATTCCAGATGGAAGGGAGTTAGTTGTTAAGCTAACAAAAAAATTAGTGGAGATGGTGAATAAGCATGAAAAATTGAGGCCTTATTTAAGAGAGTATCCATTTACAGATCATCGTGCGGAGATCAGTATCATTTTTTGTGATGAGCTAGGTAGGAGGTATACAGATGATACGATTTCTCATATATTAGTGAATAGGAGAAATGAAATTTGTTACTTAAGTTATGACAATCCTAGAAACGACAAGGAAATTAAAGAGCGTTATGCAGATGCGGTGAAGCTTGTCTATGGGAAGGGGAGATAGTCCTGGATTTATAGGGGGAGCCAGGGTATAGTAGTTTCTTTATGGATCGATTTTTACAAATACTAGATACTATCAACAATATTGTATGGGGCCCGCCGCTCCTTATTTTTATGACTTTGGTGGGGGTGCTTTACACTTTTCGGTTAAGGGGCCTGCAGCTGCGCCATTTGATTTATGCTCATAAGCTTGCTTTTGTGCGAGATGATGGGAAGGCCGATGGGGATATTTCTCATTTTCAGGCACTCATGACGGCCCTTGCTGCCACTATTGGGATTGGAAGTATTACGGGCGTAGCAACAGCGATTTCTATAGGTGGCCTTGGAGCGCTTTTTTGGATGTGGATAGCCGCTTTTTTTGGGATGGCTACTAAGTATGCAGAAGCGATTTTGGCGATCAAGTATAGAGAGATCGATTCCAATGGGCAGATGTGTGGTGGCCCCATGTATTATTTAGAGAGGGGATTAAAAATAAAGTGGCTAGGAGTTTTATTTTCCTTTTTAGCAGCGGTAACGGCGCTTGGTACAGGAAACATGGTGCAATCAAATTCGGTAGCTACCGCCATTTTTGAGACATTTTCGATCAGTCCATCTATTACAGGTATAGTGCTCGTTCTATTAACGGCTGTTACTTTGCTGGGCGGTATAAAGAGTATTGGTAAAGTGGTAGGCATTCTTGTTCCTTCTATGGCTGTATTTTATTTTTTGATAAGTATGTCGGTGGTACTTTTCAATATTGCTCATGTGCCAGAGGCTTTTTGGCTGATCATTAAGACAGCATTTACTGGGCAGGCAGCAGCTGGTGGCTTTATTGGTTCCACGGTTATGATCGCCATTCAGATGGGAGTTTCTCGTGGGGTATTTTCTTCTGAGGCGGGGCTTGGGAGCTCTCCGATAGCTGCAGCGGCAGCAAAGACAGATTCTCCAGGAAGGCAAGCGCTTGTATCGATGTCCTCGGTATTTATTACGACAGGCATTGTTTGTACCCTTACAGGGCTTGCAATAGCAACTACAGGAGTATTAGGGGGAATGGATGCTTCTGGAAAAGTGCTTGATGGGTCATCACTCGTGATAGCAGCTTTTGACTCGGTGATTCCTTATGGAGGATTGATTGTTACCTTGATTATTATCCCTTTTGCCTATTCCACGATTCTTGGATGGGCCTATTATGGAGAGAAGGCGATGGAGTATATGTTTGGAGTAAGAGCGATCACTCCTTATCGTATCATCTATATAGCTATTGTCTTTTTAGGGGCGATATTGAATTTGCAGGTAGTGTGGGGTGTAGCCAATATCATGAATGGCTTGATGGCATTTCCTAATTTGATTGGACTGCTCTTTTTATCTGGAATCGTAGTGAAAGAAACAAGGCTCTTTGAAGCCCTTCTAAAGAAGGAAAGAGCCTTGAATAATTAGTTTGTTATTTGATTGCATTTTTTAGATTTTGAACAAATTTTGCTACAAGACCATGAATGCGATTTTCTCGATCTATTTGTTTTTGATTCATTTCCCCTACGTCTTTGATATCATCACCAAATGCCATTTCAAAAAAATCATCAACTGCTTTTCTATTTACTGAGTCCATAAGTTATTCTCCCTTTTTTTTATTATCAACGTTGCTGTTTACATAATTATACCATAATTGCCATAAAAAGTATATTAAATATTTTAATTGTTAATATTAAGCGACTTAGGGTCTGATGTGTAACCTATTGACAATGAACAGGTTGTGATTAATGGTTGTTATACCTTAATAAGGCGTTTATTCATCGCCAAATAAAGCTCCAAAATCTATATTGAAGGGGTTTGCTTCACCCTCGATAGGAACTATGTCATGTTCAGCAATTCCTTGCATGGGGCTATTCATATCTTTTACATAATCATCAAAAGATACTTCATAATCAGGATCTTGCAGTAAAATAGCATTATACCAGGCTCGAGCAGTAGCTTGGGGTATTACTTCTACTACTTCCATGTTGTGATGTATATTATCCATTTAGCTCTCTCCTTATATAAAATATGCTGTTAATTACACCATAATTATAGGTTTTGATAAATAAAATATTTGAATTCAGAGGTTTATGGTGTAATCACCTAATTATTAGATATTTAGTAAAATATAGCTGTTTATAGTATAATTTTTATTTTAATTATGTTATAATTATCTCATAAATAATAACATATAAAGAGGGTTAGTTATGAATGAGTGGGAAGAAAAACTCAAGAAGCAATCAAGACCCAAAAGGTCGTTAAGCCCGCCTAACGAGGCTTGGAAGTATG
>JAHZKV010000081.1 GCA_022600215.1 bacterium | reverse complement strand
TTTTGATGTAGATACTTTACTTAGAATATTCATAGATGATTTCTTTTTGATCCAGTAGCAAAGCACATGTGTACCCTACGAATGCTTTTCCGCAAACAGAACTTCATTAATAACTTTTCTCCCAACAATAATCTTCGTTAAATACAGGCCAAAGTCCGTCCTCAACTCTATCAATCACAATCCAATCTTTTGGATACACATCTTCAAATTTAACATTAGGCCTTGGGAAGAATGGATTTGGCACAACCACAATTTTCTCAGGATTTTGATTTAAATATGCTGCCCACCACGAAAAACTTGAATGGGCTATAATATTGTGATGGCACAAGCTTAGCATATAAAAATCATTAATCTCACTATCCTCTACAAAATAGAAGCGCTTATTCAACCCTTTAAATGCTTTTTTTACCCAATTAATTCTATCAGAACACACCACAAATAAACAATCTTTTGGGAATAACTCCATAGCTTTTTTAATATATCCCATATTTGGTCCTGGCAGAATCTTATATACCTTTTTTTTGTTCCCATTATGATTTTTTACTACCTTTTCAAAAGTTCTAACATGCAAGCCAACAACAATATCTTCCTTAAACACTTCAGCATAACGTGCTTTTAGCTCCTCGACTATTTTTTTAGTGGGTCCAAAGCATTCCATAATCAACTCTCGATAGGAATCAAAGTACTTATAAGAAAGATATGATCCAACAAGAGTCATATCATCCTTATATACAATAGGAATATAGTTGTAAGTTGGGTCTAATCTATAGTTATAAAACTTTTCCGGAAACTTATATTTTTTAGATATTTTATAAGTACATTGAAATTTAGCAAATATTTCAGGATATTTTCTTGAAACAGGAGAATCATGTGGATGAATATAACACGCATTATTTTCATAAGCCAAAACAATTCCAGCTGCAGCTTGATATAACTGATTCCCTAATTGGCCTCTAACTTCAGAAGTAATAAATGGTTTTTTTCTGTCTGGCAACACTTTTTCCATACCAGCATAAAGTATAGCTGGGTAAATAAAAGCCATCCGTATTAAATTTAAAATCTTCATTTTTTCCTTACAAAATTCAATTAAATTTACCCGTTTAAAGAGGTTTTTGCCACCATCTGGTTTCCCAACCAGGATATATGAAACCACAAACATCAGGTTTTCTCTGCTTATCGGCCCATACGCTCCATGCTTCCATGGGCTTAAATGCTGCAAAGTAGTATGGTCTTTCCGAATTATCCAACATAAGGTAGCCGCCCTTTTTAAGCTTTGGCAATGCGGATAAAATACACCCTTTTCTATTACGCCCATCCACTAAAATTAAATCAAAAGTCTCATCTTTAAAAGAATCGCAAATAGAATAATATGGCCTTTTTCTTAAATAGCAATTTGCAGAATTACATTCAGGGGTTTCTCTAATTGTTTTTACAACTAATTTATGCCACGAAGGATTATGTTCCACAGAGTATAAATGTTTTGTTTTTTTAGAAAACCATACAGTAGAAGCACCGCTACCAAATTCTAGTACCTTAGCATCTGGATGTTCTTGAAAAAATTCTTCCAAAAACTCGTTAGCACCATCTGTTACCCAAGGCACGGGTCTTATAGCAAATAAACTTGTTGCACAACATAACACTAATAACGCTTTCTTCATTTATAATTCCCTCATATTTACATAAATATCATCACGATGCAATTTTATGACCTTCTTGAAACCTTTTTCTTCTAAAAACTTAGGGATATCATTATCCTCGTATTTGTTTTCAATACACATAACACGGAAATAAAACTTATCATAATCAATAGAAAACAAAATATCTTTCTCAGCACCTTCTGTATCAATTGATAAGAAATCAATAATTTTTACGTGGTTTTCTTCTAATATTCTATTGAGCGTTACAACCTGTACAGGAATAAAATGTTTCTCTGCCTTTCCTTTTTCAACACCCCAACATACTCTATGTGCTTGACCATATGTTCTATCTAATCCAGAAACAAGAGTCGTTCCTGGATGCTGAATAAAGTTTTCTATCCCTTCCCTGCTACCAACAGCACAAAAATACTTTTTACAATTTCTATTTTTATCCAGCTCCTCAAATACTCGTGGATCAGCATCAAAACATATACCCTTCCACCCAAGTTTTTCAAAGAAATAAGAATTACTTCCTACAATTCCTGTATTTGCCCCAATATCCACAAAAAAGCCATCTTGCTGCCCCACAAAAAAGTGCTCAAATACATAAGCATCTTGCCCAGTTTCTGAATAATATTTTGCGCATAAAGAGCTAAAAAGCACTACCACTAAAAAAAATAGATTTCTTACCATATAACCCTCTACTTTAGAAAAAGCGAAACTATATAGTAAATTTTATATTTAAGTCAATCTAATGAGTTCTAAAGATTTTAGAAATACAAGTTTAAGGCCATCACCACATTGAAAAAATCATCGGCGTTACTTCCGTAGGCTGCAAACCACACTCCACAAATAAATCCCACATTTTCAGAGTAATTAAACTCAACTGCAGGAGCAAAAGATAATAAATAACTTTGCTGCTCTCTTCCTACTGGAGCAATAGTGGTACCTTGAAAGGTAGAGCCTGTTGCATACACTTGCTCCATATCAATAGCTAGGGCCCAATGAAGGGAAAGTGTGTATTCCAAAGAGCAATCAAGAATTACAGAAATTCCTCGCTCTAAGGTTCCATCGGTAGTAGGATCTCCCCCGTAAAAATTTTGTCCATGTACTTCTAAAGGAGAATAAAAGATGGTAGAAAGAGCTGCGCGTCCTACGAAAAAATTCTCCTTTCTAACATGAAATGTTCGCTGAATAGCTAAGAAAATTTCTGTGCTCCACCCTCCACTTCCTAAACCATCACTTCCATCATATATGGGATTAAGATTCTCAAATTTTCCACAAGGGAAGATCTGGCTAAGTCCTATTTTACAAGTAGTCATATGATAACGAGGATCATCTCTCCACAATTGAAACGTTGGCGAAATAGTTAAATCACCCATACCAATACGATTTCTTCCTCTGGTATCGTAATTGTAGGTGAATTGTGGATATATATTTAAATCAATCCATTCATTTAAGCCTATTTGAATTAATTCTACGGAGTTAATCGCTCTTGGATTATTTTCTGTTCGATGTACATGACCCCCACTATCAAAAAAACCGGTGCTATCAGTAAAGAATACGTATGGCTCCAAGTTAAAACGATTTGCCGCAACAGTATAGGCAGAAGTAGTTAGTAATGGCCCTGTAAGCCAAGGCCCTTTTGGCTTTCCAGAAGCATTTTCAGTAAAAGGATCTGCACCTGTATCGGCAAATAAACAAAATGGTACAAGAACGAGTAGCAAAAAACGCATAGTGAAGATCTTTCTAACTTTTTCTTCACCTTACTTACTCTTAAGTATTTTATCAATCCACTTTTCAATAAGATTATCCATCCAGCGAAACTCTCTCAAGATATTCTTCCCCACATAGCCAATATGGCCTCCATGGTCTGTTTTAATAACCTCTACATTTTCTGGTATATCTATTTTATCCAACTCATAAGGATCAATAATAGGATCATCCATTGCAAGTAGTATCTTTGTAGGTATTTTTATATCTTTTACCACAGCAATGCTACTACAATGCTTATAATAATCCAGTGCTCCAGAAAATTTTGCTCTTCTAGCAATATATAGCTCATCAATATCATTCAAGGAGGTTTTTTCCGTAATTCTGTGAGGTGCTAAATCAGGAAAGGCTTTGTGTAAATCATCAATATGAGTAAAGAGTTGTTTAGAAAAATACTCTGCATACACTTGATTTTTAGGAAGAGCCAATCGATGAGCACTGGTGAGTAAGTTCACAGGTGGAGATACCGCAAAAGCAGCCTTTAAGAGGTTTGAATTTGCTTTTCCAAGTTCCCCAGCAAGTTTCACTGTTAAGTTGGCTCCAAGAGAAAAACCTATCAAGATAATAGAAGTACCAGGAAAATGTTTTTTGATATCTTCTAATGCTTTTTTAATATCACCACTACAGCCACTATGATAGATATTTTTAGCAAGCCCTCTTCCAAGACCACAACCTCTCATATTAATTCGTACTGCCTGTCGACCACTATTGTAGACTTTTTTTGCTATACGCTTGATATAGGGTGATTTAGAACTTCCACAAAGACCATGTAACAAAACTATCGTACCTTTATCCTCTGTCCACCCTTTTGGAGTAGAGACTTCTAAATAAAGAACATCCCCATCAGATAACTTCACATAATGTGGTTTTGAAGGAGGCTCTTTTCCAAAATCAATAATGTTGGCGAGAACGGTTTGGTAGTAAGGACTTTTTAATAAAGGTTTGAACTGCATTTTTTTCTTCATAAGTTCCATTATAAAGACTTTTCGTTTTCCTACAAGGGAAGTCTCCACAGAAATGGAATACCCCCATATTTTCAAAATATTTTTATTGTATTTGCTTCTTATTTCCCCATCAGGTATGGAAAAGGAAAACAAGGATGGTCTATGTACACACCAGAAGAAATTAGGATATCTCATCCTACCACTTTTGATAAATGTCTCCTAAAAAAAGAGAACCAAGATAGTCACCTACCATGCAGAGAAAAAGAGCACATGGTGGAACCAAAATCTTCCTCCATTATCTCCTATATCAATTCCATTCTCCCTTTAGCTGGAACATTAAAAGAAACGGATCAAGGCTATCTCTATTTAGATATTGCAAATGAATATATCACCTCCATTATACCCTTCTTTGAGGATCCATCTGTTGACCTCCCTCCATACTACGAAGGGACTTTTAGAGATGGAGCTCACATATCTATTGCAACCCCTGAAGAAGAAAAAAAACTCTTCTCCCCTCTCCCTATTGGGGAAGCATTTTCCTTTTCCATAACAGGCTGTTTTCGTGCAAAACTACTCTTTGATATTGAGAATAAATATGTTTGGTATTTCACGATTTCTTCTGAAGAGCTAACTTCCCTAAGAACAAGTGTAGGACTCAGTCCTCTCCCAAATGGGGAAAGCTTTTATATCACCCTTGCCTACAAAAAAACGTTTTTATCGTTAAACGATTTAATTACCGATGCCGGTCAATCACGCATATCTCTTTCTGAGAGCGCAATACTCTTAAACAAGCTACGTAATCTAGAATAAAGACTTGCTATTAATCCCCCTAACACATACGGTGTTATATCAAATTTCACCAAGGGGGCATTTATGTTAACTAAGAACCAACTAGCTGCAATCATTGCTTGCACTGCACTCTCTACTAACGCAGTAGCCGCACCAAATACACCTGTAGTTGCCACTCCGGTTTACACCGAAGTCTATAGCTACGATAAAACTATGCCAACAACGCTTGCTACAAGGTTTACCTATCACAAAGACTTTGTAAATATATACCTTCTGGATCAAAGTGTGTGGAGAGTAACTCGCATATCCGATATCGAAGAAATTAAGACTTGGAATTATACAGACCCCATCGTACTAAAAACAAACACATGGTCACTATCTCAAACTTTATACAATACGGTAAGAAACAGATCAGTAAAAGTAAAATTCTCCTGCGCGCCAGATGCAAACTCCGCTCATGCATTTTCTATCTACGCTCTTCCTGGGAATAGCAATATTTTAACTCTGTACAAGTCCGATGGATACTATGCATATGTAGAAATCTACAACACTCACCTCTACAAGGTGCAAAATTGGTCTGTATTTGACCAAATAGTAATAGCATGGAACAAAGAAAAATACCCTTGGAACTTAGATTATCCATTTACCTTAATCAACACAAGAACCGGCGAAACTGTTGATTGTGAATCTGTTATTTATCAATAAAACTTACAAATAGGAGAAAATATGAAATTTATCCATATTTTTTTAACCACTCTTAGCCTGCCGCTTTCTTTTTTATATGCAGGAAGAGAACAAGAAAGACAAGTCCTACACAATAGAACTCCTATCAAAAATTATGTTTCGGTAGATGCTTTTAGATCCATTGCAGATTTTACATTTGAAAATGAGTGTTTTCAATTCTGGGTATATCCCAGTACAACGAAATACCTAAATATGCAAGCTCATAAAATAGCAGCCCATTGCAAGCCTGGTGATATTATCTATGTAGAAAGTTGCCTGATTGATGAATTTTTATCTCTTGTTCATCCCAATATCAATCACCCATACATATTAATCTCGCATTTTGGAATTAATATTATAGATCATCGATATAAAGATTTTCTAGATAGTGATAAAATCATTCGATGGTATGCCCATAATATCAATCTACAGCATGCAAAATTAATAGCCATCCCGCTTGGCATTGAGAGTCGCTACTGGATATCTAAGCGCGTACACAATTATGAACAGATCCTTGATCAGTGCAACAGCTATAGCTGCAAAAGAAGGCCTACTATCTACATGAATTTTGCTCTCCATACTTTTAAAAAAGAGCGAACCATTGCCGACAACCACTTCAAAAGCTTTAAGGACTCTTTTTACCAAAAAAGAGTTGGTTATAAACAATATCTGCATGATTTAAAGGGTTGCCAATTTACTCCTTCTCCAAGCGGCGCAGGGATCTCTTGCCTTAGAACTTGGGAAGCTCTTCTCATGGACTGTATACCAATTGTGAGACCTGTTTGTTTAGACACAGGTGAATATGCAGAAGGATATGATGACTTATATAAAGATCTTCCAGTTATATTGATAAGAGAGTGGGAAGAGGTAACTGAAGAGTTTTTAGCAGCAAAGCTGGAAGAATTTAGGTCTAGAAAGTTTAAAATGGAAAAGATCTATTTTCCATACTGGAAAAATCTTATTTTTGAAGAAAAAGCAAAATTCCTTGCTAATCCATATTCAGTGCAATAGACCGAATTTTTTCAAGGCTATTATCCGCAGGATGATAACGAGAAAAGATAATTTCCCCTTCATATAGATGAACTTGGAGGGGATCTCCTTTGTCTGAATGATAGGAAAGACTAACGCTTATATCTTCTGTGGAAAACTTCTCCTTAATCAGGTAAGGAAGCACTTCTTCATCAGCATTTACATGAGCCAAGAGGCCAAAGATAGCTTTTTCTAAAGTGGATTTTGCTTTCTCATCTGAAAAAGCCCCTGAATACTCTAGATCTAAATAGAGCTTTTCTACTCTCTGTCCTAAATAAAACCCTCCTACAGAGAGAATCTTGATCTTCTCCCCCTCCAATGTCTTAGCAAAAGTAGTTACACTTTTATCGCTAACTGCCACATGTGCAGGAGGTTTCACGAACATTGAAAAGATACAAGCGAAGATATAAAGGTTTTTAATCATAAACTAACCATACTCCTTTAAAAAAAAGAGTACAACCATAATGTTACTTGATCATCTTCTGCCACGATCCATAGGTTTCTCGGATTTTTCCTCTACGAATAGAAAGCAAAATCAAAGCTATCGCTAAAAGTGTATGATACACTGCTGGCCCTTGATAAAACCAAGAAACAATCGCAATAAAGAGCCCAAATCCTATGTTGATAAATCGAAGAGCACGAATAACCTCCGCAAGGGATAAAATAGAGCATACCACAATCAAAGATCCCACTAAGTGATCCACATCTCTCATAAAGCCGGTAAAGTTAAATAGGTGTGGAAAGAACATAAATAATACCCCTGCCGCTGCAGAAAGGTATAAGTTCCAACACCAACCAACTCCCATAAAGGCTCTTTTATACATCGTAAATACAGGTACTTGTGAAAAAGGTTGCTCCGAATCATCCTTAGTTCCTGGAAGATCTCCTCCATGCCAAAAGGTTTTCCAAAAGCCATTCCCCGCTTTCACACTCAGGTGTAAAAACTGAAATACCGCAATCAGTTCATCCACCGCAAAGACAATCATAATCATCATAGCAGTTGCTGTACAAAGACATAAGAAGCACCATGCGCCCACTAAAAGTGGCTGCAAAATTACCAATACAATACTCACAATACCAAGTGGCACCACCAGAAATACAAAAGATATCACCATCCAAGGCATCGTTCTCCATCTACTTTGCCCGCCCTTAAGACCAAGCAGCACTTCTATGGTATATGCAAAACATCCAAGTCCGGCATCTGGTACCGGAAAAAAACTCGCAACCTTTGAGGTGATCACTTCAATAGTTCCATCTCCAAAAGCAGGATCCCACATCGTATCAATATATCCCAGCTGATAGGCCGCTAAATATCTCGAGATAAACATCCCTACAATACCAAGCTTAATTACAGGTAAGCGCTGCAACCAAGATGATGGATTGTAGCTCCACCCTGGAGGTATCTCATGCCCTACCTCTTCTACCTTTCCAGGGAGACCAGGAATAATCAAAGAAAATAAGACAACCAATATCCCAACTGCCGTATCATTTAAATATTCTACGGCATGCTTAGCATGAAACAACAGTGGTGCAAAATTAAGCCACAAGCCGGCTATCGTAATTAGCCATAGACACACAAAGCCAAATCGATTTGCCTTAAATGCAAAGAAACTTGCAATAAGAATCACCCCACCAGTGATCATATCATTGATACCCATATTGGTGATCCCATACCCAAAAGCAAAATGGGCAAATATCAACCACACCCCTAAAAAGCCACAGGCAAACACCGTCCAAAGCATCTTTTCATGTTTTTCTTTTACTTCTGGTCGTATTTCTTTCATGCAGCATCCCTATTTTTTGACTTTTTTGATTTTTTTTGCATCTTTTTCATATGTTTAGGCATCTTCAAGCTATTTTTCTTATACCAAGCAACTGGATCACTTTTCAAATCTGCACACATATGTCCAAGCAAGTTATCCAAGTCATGCTGCACCTCAAAATCAAATAGTTTTTTCGCTAAAGAAATATCTAATTCAAAATGTTCATCTGCCAAGCGAATCATCCAAGGGCGAATAAAAGGTTTAGCCATAAAAGGTATATGACATTGTGCCCAAGCACCGAGCCATGCCACAAAACGAGGAAGTCGCATCATCCAGATATTTTTTCCAAAAAGCTCATTAGAGATCTTGTTTTGTAAATAGCGGGTACTAAGCGTTTTCTCTTCTCCTACCAATACCGTCACTTGCTCAGGAATCTCTTTCCTCTTATCTACTGCTTTCACCAAGATGGCTATTACATCATCCATATGCATGAAAGATGCTCCATGAGACATGTCTCCTGGGAAAAAGTGTGCAGTAAAACTCTTTTCATAGATCCTTTGTATTTGATTGGAAATTGGAATGGAGTGACAGTCATCATCATATACCCCAGAAATTCGCATTACAACCGAAGGAATTTTTCCACGATATTTACGAATTACTTCTTCTGTTTCAATTTTGGACTTTGGATATGCCCAGTTTCCATCTAAAGGTGAATCTTCTGTGATTCTTTCCCCAGGTTTTCCTGCTTTATGAACCAACATGGTGGAAGAGAAAATAAATTGCTCTACCTCAAAATTTTGTAAAGCTTTGAGTAGATTCTTTGTTCCTTGTACTGTGATCTTGTTGTACTTATCATACTTTTCATCCACAAAGCTATAATAGGCAGCAAGGTGTACAACAGATGCGATCTTTTTCCCATAAAAGGACTCAATATGCCTAAAAGCTTGCTGAATGCTCTCTTCAGAAGAAACATCCAGAGGGACAAGCTCTTCATTAGCAGATGCATAAATAGCTTTCATCAATTCAAATCCAACAATTTGATATTTTTGACCAAGCTCTCTTGCTAGGGCAGAACCAATTCTTCCTGCACTTCCTGTAATTAAAACTAATGGTTTATCGCTATTTTTCATAAGACCTCACTGATATAATACTTTTTACATTAATGAGAGATCTTTTTTTAGCAAGGAAGATTATTCCAACTTTTAACTACTTGAATGCC
>JAHZKV010000080.1 GCA_022600215.1 bacterium | reverse complement strand
GTAGTTTTAAAGGATCGCATTTTTCAGTAGCGCACTTTTCTACCGATGTAGATACGGTGGTGGCATCTTTTCATGGATTTTTAGATGCTTTTGCAGCAAAGGTTGGAACGGGAGTGCATTATTGGCAAGTGCCAGGTGGCCCTCCTGCCGAAAGTATTGAGATAGAGAATTTGTTTTTCAAAGCACTTCATAAAAATGTTTTTGACATTTGTAGTAAAAGTTCAAGAGATTTGTTTATTGGCGCCCTTGATTTAGTTTCGCAAAAAAATATTGTAACCAAAGAGTTATCTGATCGCTCCATTGGAAGAGAGCACGGTCGGATGGAAAATTCCGTGGTTGTAACGGGAGAAAATGGAGAGTACATCGCTGATTGGAGAGCTATTGATTACGATGAGGTTCGCACCATTATTCACAATTTCATGTTTATTTTGCGCTCATTTGAAAAGAGCTTGTACATGGTTGCTGTGGAATTTTTGTTGAATAAAGCAGATTTTAATAAGAAGGTGATAGAAATTTTAGCGCTTCCATTGTCGCACTTTTTTGGAACTTTTTCTTCTGATGAAGTTGCGGTGGATAGGCTGGAGCTTTTTACTAAAGAGATTCTTGGTTTAGAGGCGGGGCTTTCTACTTCGTTTGAATTTTTCTTGTTTGCTCAAAAAGAGTGCGCGTCTTTAGCTGAAGAATTAAAAAAGACCCAAAAGGCGGTAGAGATTGAGGCAGCGCTTAAGTTGTTACATAGTGCTTTTGAAAAGTACTACCACTATCTAGATAGCTTAGAGGTGGCAGTAGCTATTAAGCAGCGCGTGCTAAAGATCTCTCCTTTGACAATCTCTCACTTAGATGATTATGCTACCATTGTAGAGAAGATGGGTACTTATCCCCATCTTACCGTAGTCTATGAAGAGAAAGATAGACTTACTCCGTTGGGAGTTATTCATGCAAGAGACTTGAAAAAGGAGACCCTTGCTACTGTTAGTGTGCGTGACTTCTCAAATAATGATGAGATGGATAAAGCACCTTATATGGATATCATTTCTTGTATTGATCACCATAAAAGTACCTTTGCTACCAACAAACCTGCTCGTATTGTTGTTTCCGATGCACAAAGCTCAAACTCTATTATCGCTGCTATTAATATGGCGATCAATGAAGGGTACGCAACAAGAGGCTATAGCTTGGCTCAAGTGGAAAAGCAGATTAAAGAGCGTGGCGCGGCAAAAACAACTTCTGATATGCGCTTGATGAAGAGATTGCTTTCTAAAAAAGAAGCGTTGCTCCAAAAACAAGTACACTTTATTGCTCCAGAAAAAGAGTTTTTAGATTATTACCATTTCTTATTTGCAATCTTAGATGATACGGACTTGCTCACGAAAGTTACTCCTTTTGATGTGTGCGTAGTACGCGATCTATTAAATAATATGAAATCGCTTATGCTTAAGAGTGAGGTGGAGATTGTACACTTTGATGGTTTGGATAAAGAAGCAAGAGACTTTGCTTATGTGGCTGCTAGAAAATTACTGCAAACGCACGACCTTTATTCTTTATACCATGCTAACTATCAAAAGCGTGAGCAAAAGATTGATGAGATGCTTAAAAAGGCTACCTCTACTTATGAGAAAGCCTTTTTCCAAGATACCAAAGTCCTTTCTAAATATGCACAGGTGGGACAAGTTAAACTTTTTTCTTCGAATCACATGGTGCTTAGCAAAAAACGAGCAGATATTCAAAAACACTGGTTGAAAAGATGCCAGCTTGCTGCGGATAAAAATAGCGATTTATCTGTATTTGTCTTTATGGTTTCGACGGTGGACTCTGCTGACGATTTGTTTGCTGGAGGGGTGAAGAAAGAAAGCAAAATACATGATGAAATTTGGATTACATGCCTGGATGGAGACCGAAATTCTTATGAAAAAGCTAGGAAGTTTTTAGAAAGGCTCTTGAAATCTCCAAAAGTCTATCCTCAGACGGTTGATTTGCATTTGTATGGGAAGATGACCGATGCTCATGAAGCAAGTAGCAAAGTATCAGGAAGGGTAGCGGTTAGCAGCGGTAAAGGAAAAATACCACTGGCAGAGGTGCTCGTAGATCTTAAATCCATCAAGTCCCGCAAATCGGACATCGCTCCTTATCTTTAGAACTTGTGTGTATGAGGAAGGGAAGAGATTAATTGTGCAATAAAAAAGCACAGCAAATATTGCTGTGCTTGTAAGAATGGTAAGAAATAAATTTATTCTGCAGTATCTGCTGCTTTTACTTCTTCTTGAGTTTCTACTTCTGCGCTTTCTTCTTCTTCAGAATCTTCTTCTAAGATCTCAAGATTTACACGAAGGCCATTTCTGGATGCTACAGACATTAAAAGGGTGCGGATAGCGTTGATGGTTTTTCCACGCTTTCCAATGATTTTACCAATATCACTCTTTTCTACGCTAAGTTCTATGATTAATGTTTGAGTTCCGCCGATTTCTTTGATATTTACTTTATCAGGGTTGTCTACTAAGTTTTTTACGATATAAGCTACAAATTCTTTCATGATTCGATCCTTGGTTAAGAGATATTTTGAATCTCAAAAAAGAACTTAAAAAAAGCCATTTTTGAGATGGTCTGATTCTACCTGGAAAATACTTTTTTGTAAATCACCTATCTTTCTACTTTATCCCAAAATTCTGCAAAGTCTGTAGGGTAGGGGGCGGTGATAGAAATTTCTTTTTCCGTGAAGGGGTGGGTGAAAACAATTTTTTGAGCATGGAGTAATTGTCTGTTAAAAGCTCTATTTTTCGGCCCATATACACCATCTCCTGCGATAGGAGCTTTTTGGTATTTTGCATGAACGCGAATTTGGTGGGTACGTCCTGTGAAGGGTTTTGCTTCTACAAGGCTCCATCCATTTTTTTTCTCCAGGAGGGTGAAGTTGGTGAGAGCGTCTTTTCCCGTGGTGATGACGGTCATCATTTGTCGATTTCTTGGATGCCTTCCGATAGGAGCATTTACCGAGCAATCTTTTAGTGTACCGTGACAAATTGCATGGTAGGTCTTCTCTATTTTTCTTTCGGCAAACATCTCTTGAAAAGCGGTGAGTGCACGAGAAGTTTTTGCTGCGATGATAATACCAGAAGTTTCCTTGTCGAGGCGGTGTATAATTCCCGGTCTTAGTGGATCGTCTGCTTCTGGAAGAGATTTAAGATAGAAGAGAAGCGCTCCTGCAAAAGTATTGGTATAGCTCCCTGGAGCAGGATGGGTTACCATTCCAGCTGGTTTATTGCAGATGATAATATCCCCATCTTCATACAAAATATCTAGAGGGATATCTTCTGGATCAAGCTTAATATCTGGTAGCTGTTTAAATAATACCTCTACTAAATCGCCTTCTTTGCAAAGGGCGCGCTTCTTTGCTTTTTTCTGATTAACCAGCACACAATCTTCTTCAAAAAGGTATTGGATGTAACTGCGCGAGTGCTTTTCAAAACGTTTTGCTAATAAGGTATCAAGCCTTTTATTTTCTTCATCCTTCTGGATGGTAAGGGTTGCATTACTCATCGTCGTTGTGTTCCTTGCCTTCTACAGAGGCGCGTAATTTTTTCGATGCTTTTTCTCTTTCTTTATCAAGTCTCTGCATTTCATGATATACGGTCATACAAAGATTTTGTTGAAAGATCTTTTTTTGCTCAGGAGAAAAACGCTGTTCAAAATTTCCAGAGGAAGTTGCAAATTTTACTTCATCACTTGTAAGGGGTTTTGTGGGTGTATCCTCAAAATTCATTCCAAATAAAGTAAAATTTTTACTTACAGAGTTCTCTATAGCCATGATGCATTTCCTATTCTTAGAGAACCATTTTAGCTATAAAAAGGTTATTTAGAAAGGTTTAATCGACACTTGATGGATCTTTTCCCTGCTCGGAGGCTTTGAGCTTCCGTCTATCTTTAGCTTCTTGCTGCTGTTGCTTTTTCATTTGGGCGGTAATTGACTGAGAGAGGTTGCTCATAAATTGTTTATGCTGCTGTTTGGTCATGTTGTTAAACCAGTTAGAATCCGAACCAAAGTTTTTACCACCAGCATCTATGGGGCTATCTTTTCCAAATCCTTTGGGCTTTTTACCTATTCCTCCATATGGACCTTTTTGTCCATCATGGGGAGGTTGGGGAGCTGTTGGGTTGACTTCTGACATAGTAGACCTTATCCTTATTTATCATCATGCAAATTAGGAATTGGATTGGAAGTAAAATTTGAGAAAAAAGGGATAAGTAACAGTACAATAGATGTTTACGTCGATGATTCTTTTTGGAAGAGGGTAAAAGCTTCCTATTTTGAAAGGAAGTTGCCACGTTTGGCAAAAGAAGATGATTTTAAAGAAAAATTTTTAAAATTAGAGCGAAAAAAATGCCTAGATATTGCTGTATACCTCTTATCAAAAAGAAGTTACCTAAAAAAAGAATGGGAAGAAAAGATGCAGGATAAGCATTTCCCTAAGCACCTTGTCGAAGAGGTCTATAGCACCTATCTTACTCCCTATTTCGATGAGAAAGAAGAGGTTATGAGAAGAATTTCTGGATATTTGAATGCAGGGAAAGGGGTGAGGTGGATCAAACAAAAAATGCTGCCCCACATATCTCTTTCTAGCAATGAGTTTGCCACCCTTTTACGGGAAATTCTCCCGTCAGATCAAGTAATAGAAAAAATACCGGTCACAATTTGAATCCC
>JAHZKV010000079.1 GCA_022600215.1 bacterium | reverse complement strand
TGGAATTATTGCTTCAGATATTGATAGAACCCTCACTAATAAAGAGCACAAGATTCCAGATGAGGTGATTGCTTATTTGGAAAAGTGCTACCAAGAGGGATTTGAAATTGTTTTTTTAACGGGGAGAACGTTTTCTTTTGCAAGTAAGACACTTGATAGGTGCACCTTCCCTTTCCATTTGGGTGTACAAAATGGTGCAGAGGTTCTCAAGATGCCGGAAAAGAAATTTCGTAATCAAAAATTTTTAACGAAAAAGCTGGTGCTAAAAATTGCAGCGCAGGCAAATTTTGCCGATAAGGATTTTGTGATCTATTCTGGGGTAGAGCTTGGAGATTATTGTTATTATGTTCCTGCTAATTTCAAGGGCGCTGGAGAGAGTTATGTGAATAATCTAAAACAATATGGAGTAGCGCATTGGAAAGAAGTAGAATCTTTTGAACATATGGAAAGAGAGGTGTTCCCCATGATGCGTCTTTTTGGTCCGCGTGCTGAAATGGAGGCGTTGAGAGAGAGAGTATTATCGGTGGCGGATGTAACGTGTGTAATATTGAGCGATGTGACAAAGGAAGATACTTGTGTATTGATGGTTACAGAAAAAGGGGTAGATAAAGGGCATAGTTTGAGAAGGCTTATTGATCACTATGGCTGGACAGGATGCATTATTGGTTGTGGAGATGATTTAAACGATGTTTCTTTGTTCGATGCAGTAGATATTTCTATAGGAATGGAAAATGGACATAAGGAATTGCTGAAAAAGGCAACAATTATTGCAAAACCTTCCTATAACATGGGGATCATGGAAGCGCTGGAAGAGGCTAAAGGAATGATTCACGATGGAAAATAAGATATTAGAAAATGCGCTCCTTTTTGCAGAGGAAAGGAAAAGTATTTATACAGGGTGCTTGCATTATAAGAACGATAAAGAGGAAACGCGAGATGTTATCCCTTTGTATGAAAATGTATTGTATGCAGTGGCCCTTGTTTCTACACTTTCAAAGGAGAAAGCAGAAAAAGGACTCCTCTTTTTAGAGCGTCTTTTCCACTTTTGTACCGATAATGGCTTTGTGAGTTACTTCCATGATTTCCCCATCGTCTATCAAGATAGAACAAATGCGCTTATTTGCTTAACACTGACCTATTTTTTAGAGCAATTTGGGAGATTGATTCCAAAAGCTTCTCGTTTGAAGGTGGAAAAGGTGCAAAGCAAGCTGGTAGCAGTTTTAGAGAAAAGACCATTAAAAGAATGGGACACATTTATTTTTTCCGCAGCACTTGGAAAGAAGGTGGAGATGGAGCCGAAAACGCTGCCAGAGTTCGAGATCTACATCCTTTGTATGCTGCTGCTTGGAGAGAAGATAGAGCTTCCTTGGCATAAAGAGCTGGGCGTCTATGCTGGGCCGCTTACAGATACGTATTATAAAGAGCAATTTTCTATGCCATCTATAGTTTCTCAGCTGGTAACAAAAGGAGCTCCTCATAGTAGTGCTTTAAGAGCTACGTTGTTGGCAAAGCTCCCTGTAGAAGATTTGATTTCTTTCCCTGCCTTTGATCGAGAGGATTTGCTTATCCATCAAGATGGTGATCTTTTAGCTATTTATTTTGGTAAACACTCTTTTGTAGCAAAAGGGGAGTTAGAGGTGGTGGAAAAGGGAGATCATTTAGATATTTTTGCGGGTGACTTTGAAGAGCTAGATTTCTTTTTTTCTGATTACTTAGAGAGTAAAGTGTTAGTGGAAGGGGAGAAAGCAACGGCATTTTATCCTAAAGATAGGATTGAGTTAATTACAGAGGAAAAAACCCTTTCCATTTGTTTTTCTGCTAAAACTCCTTTTGTAGGTCATATTATGAAAGGGAATCGCTTGAATCAACTAGAGAATGTGGAAAGAAATTTTGCTCTTTTTGATCATAAAATAACCCTTAAAAAAGTACTTAAGTAACTCTAGATTATAATTTTTATTGAACTAATTGTAAGTGTTATGTAAAATCTTCACTTGATAGAAATTAAGAAAAAGGGAGATTTTTATGGAATCAAGTAAAAGGCATGCAAGTCATGGAGAACATGCGCCGCCTGCAGCAACTCCAACCGCTGCTCCAGCAGCAGGTAATCCGGGTGATTCTGGAAGTTTTAGCAAAGTAGTGTTGATAGCAGCCACATTGGTAGGCACTGTTGTTGCTGCAAAGTATGGAGGACAACTTGCTGGCCTTGTATCGCGCGTTGCAGTCACTGTAATGATTGTTGCGATAGGTGTGTTTTTTGCTCTGCAGATTTATAGTATGAATGAGCAAAGTGCAAAGGAATTGGTTGCAAATATTACTAAAGGAGCTTTTAACGTAGGTTTAAGTATTCTTAGAATAATTCAAAATTTCTTACCTCCTGTATCTGGAGCGGGTGGACAATGACCCTGCCTGTTGGTTGTAGCTCAGAAAGTGTATCTACTTCTGGGCTCTCTCGTATAGCAAACTTTTATGTGGACTATGTGTTGTCTGCGGCTTTGATTGGATTGGTCTATGCGATCGTTTGCTTTATCAATACGATGAAAGAGAACGACCAGAATGCATTTGTTCGCAAATTTCCAAGGGAGCCTGATGATGATGCAACAGGGTCACCGCAGCATTTTCTGCCTACGCAGCAAGGTGATCAGTCTGCTACACCATTAAGTACACCATTAAGAAGAACAAGAGGTTCACGTCTTAGACCGCAGCATCAGGCTACGGAAGCGAATATTGATGCGCTATTAAGAGTCGCTATAGCGACTGATGAAGCTAATACAAGGGAAAGAGCTCGGGAGTGGGAAGATTTTGTGCGTCGTACTCCACAGAAACGTTCTCAAGGTGAAGAAAGTTAATATTTTCTTATACATAATTTCTTTTTTCCTTTATACTTTAGGAAATTAAATTATATTAACGGAGGAAAGAAAATGAGTATACTAAATCCATTGGCATGGAATCGTCATATGCAAGCTGCGG
>JAHZKV010000001.1 GCA_022600215.1 bacterium | reverse complement strand
TTATACAGCAAAAAATGATGTGCGGAAGTATGCATACCGAAGAGCTGCAGAGCTTGCTCTTTCTCGTGGCTATCAATATTTTATGATCATTGATCAGGAAGATCAAACAACTACTAAGAAATATTTGAAGACACATGAAAATGAAAGTGTTACAGCTGATTACTTGCAGGAAGTGCTGGTAAAAGATAGTAGACCTTATGTTCCAGATTATACTGATCATATTTATCACCCACATAAGAAAGAGAAGAACACGACTACTTTCGTAGATAAGTCTGTATACCCAGCAATTCGTTTGAATATTAAGTGCTTTAAAGCAAGGCCTGAAGGTTTTGATGTGGTAGACGCGCAGTACTTTTTACTTTCTAATACCTAAAAAGTTATTTGACCTTGATGTGCATCCCTTTTTTCATCTTATTGAAAAATTGATTGTAGCTGTCATTACTCAATTGGATAGGGAAGTTAAGGATGTTTTTTGCGTTGAAGATCATCTTCATGACGATTACTTTGGCTATTTGAGAGGTGATGTTTCCTTTTTTGGTGCTCAAGTCCCGGAAGGTGAGATTTTTGATGGTCGTTGTTTGTACATTTCCATCTGCTGAGATGACTTTTACTACTAACTTATTGATGGTAAGTTTTTTGATGGTAGCGTTTCTTGTGCTCCCTTCTTTTTCTCCGGTAGATGAATTGATGTGATTAAGGATTGCATCCCAATTGGTTTTATTCCCTTCTCCTGGAAGTACTTCTACTATTAAAAGAAGGTTTTTTAGGTTAATTTCTTCTATCTGAATATTTTTAGTGAAGTAGGTGGAAAGGGGGGCTTTTATATCAATCTTTCTAATAGTCAAAGCATAAGGAGTTTTGGCTTTTGGGGGGTTGTGTACATGAAGTCCCCAAAAATGCGTTGATCGGAAGGTGATGGCGGTGCTGTTTACGGTAGTTTTGGTTCCGAAGGAAGAGGAGAGGATATAACCCAAGATAGTGGATGTAAATACATAAATGATTATGATCGCAACAATTAGCGCGCCTAAAATAGATAGAAACCAGATCCAAAACTTTCTCATAGTTCCACATATCCACATTATACGAAATAGTGCAATAGAAAAAGCCTACTACGACGGTAGTAGGCTTTTTCTATTGTTTTCACAGCGATGGGTTTGTTAAGGGCGCGGCCCTTAACCTGGGTGTGGGACAGAGTCCCACTTCTTAATAACCCATACCCGGAGCGCCGCCCATAGGCATTGCTGGAGCTGCTTCTTTATTTCCTTCTGGCACGTCTGCAACTACTGCTTCGGTGGTGAGGAGGAGGGAGGCAACAGATGCTGCATGTTGGAGGGCAGAGCGCACTACCTTGGTAGGGTCTACAATTCCACTTTCTAGCATATCGGTGTATTCTCCTGTTAGAGCGTTCCATCCGAAGGTATCGTTACCTTCTAGCACTTTATGGTAGATTACCATTCCTGGCTCGCCTGCATTGGTAGCAATTTGGCAAAGGGGAGCAGATAGCACTTCTTTGATAATTTCTCCACCAGTTCTTTCGTCGCCTTCTAGATTAAAGATAAAAGTCTCGAGGTTTGCTTTGCAGTGAACAAGAGCTGATCCACCACCTGGGAGGATACCTTCTTCTACGGCTGCTTTGGTAGCATGTAGAGCATCGTCTACACGATCTTTTTTCTCTTTCATTTCTACTTCTGTTGCGGCGCCAACATTGATTAGTGCTACTCCGCCTGTAAGCTTTGCAAGTCTTTCTTGAAGCTTTTCTTTATCGTAATCTGAAGAGGAGTTTTCGATTTGTTGCTTGATTTGGTTGCAACGATCTTCGATTCCTTCTTTTGTACCAGCACCATCGATGATGGTTGTCTCATCTTTTCCCACAACTATTTTTTTTGCACGGCCTAGCTGCTCCATGGTGGTATTTTCTAGTTTTAGACCAAGCTCTTCGGAGATAACATGGCCACCTGTTAAGATAGCGATGTCACGAAGGATTTCTTTTCTTCTGTCACCAAATCCTGGAGCTTTTACTGCACATACTTTTAATCCAGAGCGAAGTCTGTTGATTACAAGTGTTGCTAGAGCCTCTCCTTCGATATCTTCTGCGATGATCAGGAAAGGTTTTCCTGCCTCTGCTACAGCTTTTAGCACGGGAAGAAGTTCTTTCATGGAGGAGATTTTTTTATCACAAATAAGCACGTGTGCATCTTCTAGTACTGCTTCTTGTTTTTCTGTGTCTGTTACAAAGTAAGGGTTGGTGTATCCACGATCGAAGTTCATTCCTTCTACAACGGTTAGCTCTGTGTCGAGAGTTTTTCCCTCTTCTACAGTTACTACGCCATTTTTTCCTACTTTTTCCATTGCGTTTGCTATTAAGTTACCAATTTCTGCATCGTTATTTGCAGAGATAGTTGCTACTTGTGCGATTTCTTTTTCTGCGATATTTTTGCTCTTCTTCTTTAGGTCGCTGATTACAGCATTTACTGCTTTGTCCATCCCACGTTTTACTTGGATTGGGTTTGCGCCAGAAGAAATAGCTTTTAGCCCTTGAAGATAGATCGCTTCTGTAAGAACAGTTGCGGTGGTAGTTCCGTCTCCTGCTTTGTCTGCTGTTTTGCTTGTTGCTTCTTTTACAATTTGCGCGCCGATATTTTCATAAGGATCTTCTAGCTCAATATCCTTTGCTACAGTAACTCCATCTTTTGTGATGTGCGGGGTGCCGAAAGATTTTGTTAAAATTACATTTCTACCTTTTGGACCGAGGGTTACTTTTACTGCTGCTGCAAGGGTAGTTACCCCTTTTTTGAT
>JAHZKV010000078.1 GCA_022600215.1 bacterium | reverse complement strand
TAGCCCTTCGTTTATCAAACTTACTTCGCAGAATATTAGGAGAGGGAGCCCTCTTAAATGGTTTTATCCCTTTCTTTGAAGCAAAGCGGCGAAAAGATGAGAAAAATGGAGCTATCTTCTTTCGAGATCTCTTTTGGTCGCTCGCCTTTTTACTGCTCATGATTGTCTTGTCAGTAGAGGCGTTTGTTTTTCCGCTCTATTACTTTGGTGGTTTTGCTGGCGATGTAAAAGATACGCTATTGTTGCTCATGATACAAATGCCGGGGCTTTTGTTTATTTGCCTTTTTGGTCTTTCGATGGCTTTGTTACAATGTCAGAAAAAGTATTTTGTACCTGGGGTGGCACCTGTTGCCTTTAATCTGATTGCCATAGCATCTATTTGGATGTTAAAGGATTATCTGCCTATCACTGCAATGGCAGGCCTTTCAGTTGCTTATATGGGGGCTTTTTTGCTTCAGTGGCTGGTAACCCTCCCATCCGTGTCGAAATATATCTTTTCCCTTCTTTCTATAAAAGAGTGGATGCGCCCTAAATTATTTGGAAAGGATCTAAAGCTGATGGTGGCGCCCCTTCTTTTTGGGGTGGTGGGCGTGGCTGCGGTTCAGATTAATAGCGCTTTAGATATCTTTATGGCGAGATTTATTTCTACTTCAGGGCCAACTATTTTGAGCTATGCTCATCGTATTCAACAATTTCCTATTGGATTGTTTGGGGTAGCGATTTCATCGGCTCTCCTTCCACCCCTTTCTCGAGCTATTAAGAAAGATAGATTTGATGACTACCGAAACCTTTTGCAATATGGCCTCACTCGCACCTATGCGCTGTTATTCCCCGGAACTATTGCTATTTTTGTCTTAGGTTTATCTTCGGTAAACCTCTTATTTGGAAGGGGGCAATATTCTACCCTTGCTATCTATCAAACCACAACCTGTCTTTGGGCCTACGGAGTAGGTCTTATTCCGATTGCTTTTATTTTACTTTTGGCTCCAGCTTACTATGCAAGAAGGGATTACCGCACGCCAATGATCGCATCGCTTATCTCTCTTGGATTAAATGTGTTACTCAACTGCGTGCTAATTTTTGGCTTTCATTTCCCACCTCTTGCCATCGCTCTTTCTACGAGCGTTGCTGCCTATGTCAACGTCTTCTTTTTGATGAAGCGTTTGCAGGTGGATATTATGGATCGGATAGTCACTTCTTTTGTACGCGTGGGCCTCTCTGCTATTTCAGCAGGAGTGATAACAGCCCTTTTGGCCTATTTCTTGTATAATGAGGCCTCTGTGCTCCTTTTTCTTGGGGATATGAGTGCCCCTCTAAGTCGTGATTTTGCAACCCAATTCACTCAGTTTGCGACTCTTACCTCAGTGTATGCTGTACTATTTTTCTTCTTTGCCTTTTTGTATCAGGCAAAAGATGCCCTCTCCCTCCTTAGCGTGGTGATCCATCGCGCTATGAAAAATCGATAAAAATTCTTGAACTTATTCTTCTAAAAGTTAGGCTCCAACTTAGATTAGAGTAGGAGTAAAAGATGGTTAGAGAAGTTGGGAAAGGCCCTCCGGTGCCAGAAGATCCACAAGCAGGTAGGGCAGGTGGTGCAGGTAAGAATATGGGCAATCATAGAGTATGTCAGGCAAAAGATGGGGCTGGAGCAGGAGAAATTGCTATGCAAAAAGCTGCTCAACTTGGTCTTAGAGCAATGCAAATGCAAGGTGGTGGATCTGCTTCTTTTGAAATAGTTTCAGGGGCCGCTGAAGAAAAAGCAGGGACAGAAGATTTAGAGCAGATGTTAGATGAGGCGGTTGATTTTGTAGGAACAATACCTGCGAAGGAAAATCCTACAGGGGAAGATATAGCAAAAGCAAATAAGACAAGAGAATTAATAAGTCGCGGGATGGATACGTATGAACCAGCTCAAAAAGCAAAGGCTGAGTATGTAATGAATCAAATTGATGTTTATTTTCCAGATCAGATGTTAGATGAAGCGGTGGATTTTGTAGCAACGTTACCGGCGATGGAAGGTTTTACGGAAGAAGTTACAGCGAAAGTAAATAAGTTAAAAGCATCACTAACACGTGCGATGGATGCGTATGATCTCTATCAAAAAGCTAAAGCTGAGTATGTAATTAGTCAAATAAACGTTTATTTTTAGAAAATTAGCAGCGTTATAGTGTTAATGGACTAAATTTAGTGACTCTATCTTTTTAAGGCTAAAGATGTTCTTTCTTTTTAGGGTTTGACGGATCGCGCTATGAAAAATCGATAAAAATTCTTGAACTTATTCTTCTAAAAGTTAGGCTCTATATTAGATATATATGGGAGTAAAAGATGGTTAGAAAGGTAGGAAAAGGACCTCAAGTGCCAGAAGATCCACGTGCAGGTGGAGCTGGTGGTAGTATGGGAAACCATAGAGTATATAAGGCGAAAGGCGGGTCTGAAAGGGAGCGAATTGCTATGCAAAAAGCTGCTCAACTTGGTCTTGGTCGAGTAAAGCAATTGTCTGAGCATCGTAATGCTAGTCAGGGGGTTACTGTTTCTGCCAGAAGTTTGGAATCCCAAAGAAATCAATTAATGGATACTGCCAACGTATTGCTTGATCAACTTAAAGGGGCAGATAATCCAGAAGAATTTGCATCAATGCAAAAGGTTGTGAATGACACTTTAGAAAAACTAGAAGGGTTTGAGGCAAGGTATGCTGGTGTTAAAAAGGCAAAAGATACAGGACGAAATTGGTTTGGAAAGTTCAAAAGAGGTGTATTACAAGCAACAGGTCAGACAACTGTACAAAAGTTGCAAAAGATGAAAGATGCTTTGCAAAAAGAGCTGGAAAGAAAGCAGGCTCAGTTTCCACACGCAGCAGCAGCTGAAAAATCGCCCCTATCAAGTACAGATGCTACACCAACCTCTTCTCCTCCCCCTGAAGAGGTGACCGCATCTAGCGGGCTTCCTGAGATGAGTTCTACACAAAAGTATTTGAATGACGCCAAAAAAGTGCTCAAAAGTTTAGAGGGCGTTGCAAATCCTACCCCTGAGCAATTAGAGAAAGTAAGAGATAAACATTTTAACTTAATGTCTGCTTCTCGCATGTTTACTTCAGAAGAAGCAAAGCAAGCAGAGACCTATAAAGGGCAATTGAAAGCTATTTTGGATGGAAATTCTCCTGCTCCTGCAGCTGGTGGTGGGGGCGCTGCTGCAGCATCAGCGGCTGCTCCAGAAGAGGTTGCTGAAGCAGTCCCGACGCCTCCTACCGTCGATGTATTGCCGGGCCTCCCAAATGGAAGGGAGCCATTGGTAAATGTGTGTTATATGAATGGAGTGACGCAGCAAATAGCAGCACATCCTGCGATAGAAACATTGGTTTTAAATGCTAAACCTCAAGATGCTCTTGGAAAGGCTTTGCAAAGGGATTTGCTTGCCCTTGTTCAGACGATGAAAAGAGGAGGATCAGAACAAGAAGTTTTTGCTGCATCGAAAAAGTATTGGGAGACGTTTCAAAGGAATTTAGCAGAGGAACGAGGAGATGGTCTATTTACTGGGGTAGGTAAAACCAACGATACAGTCGATTTTATTCGATATTTAGGGAAACGATTAGGAGTAGATGAGTTTTATGATGGGCAGCAAATGGCTTCTTGGCCATTGATGATTGCAGAAGGATTTCCTACCAAGGCTGAGGGGGATCCAAAGGTAATTCTCCCTTCTTTCCCAAATGTGCAGCCAATTGGATATAATCCTCCGGAGCAAATTATCGTGAATGGAAAAAGGTACACCCTTCAAGGAATTATCAACAAACCACAAGCAAGATTAGATGATGGAAGCATAATTGAGGCACATCATTTTACCAGTACTACTAAGTCAACCGATGGGAGATGGGTGAATCAAGATGATGCAGTAGTTACACAGGTTCCTGCAGACCAAAAAGATAACCTAGGTGTCTATGTGATGTTTTATGTTCAAGATGAGCAATAAAGCGATTTTTTTAGCATGAAAATTATTCCTATTATAAAAATGGAAAGAAATACTTTAGGAATTTTTATGCAAAAGGGGAGTTTGGCAAGATTTCTTTGAAGTGACCTTTGAGTGAGGCAGGGACAATTTCATCTACTCCCTTTTTATCATACATCAAAAAATACATGCACGAAAACATGATCCCGAGCGCTGGGGAAATAATAGCAATAGTGAGTGCGATAGAGCAGACAAAAGATCGCTTTAGGGCTAAAAGGGTACTTTTAAGGCTCTTACGAAGCTTTTTTATGCGAAAGAAGGTCAAAAGGTTCAAAGAAAACTTTAGGGTAAAGGAGAGCAAAGAAAAGACTCCCCAGAAAACATCTCCCACTAGCAAGCAAAGGAAAAAGAGGCGAGCAAAGACCGCAGATAAGATCCGATCTTTTCTCGAGCTGGGATCTTGGATATAATTTTGATGGCGCCTAGCTCCCTCTTGGGAGAAAGATGTTCTGTCTTCAAACTCATTAGAAGTTTCTGCATAATCAAATATGTTATATATCGTCATACTCTATTTTCCTCGTTTGTTTGTGTCTCCTTATGGAGGGTTTTATTTATTCCATTTCTAGCAGCAACAGCATACATTTCTGCATAGGTAGGGAAATTAAAAACGTGATCTACAAAATAATGGATTGTCGCATTTAATGAAATCGCAAGTTGTGCAATGTGTATGATTTCTGCCGCGCCATGCCCGATTATATGGGCCCCGAGCAGCTTTAAATTTTTTTTGTCAAAGAGCAATTTACAGAGGCCAGTTTTGTTCCCAGTGATCACACACTTAGATATTTCGTAAAAATAAGCGCGTCCAACTTCGTAGGCAATCCCTTTTTCTTTGAGGGTCTCTTCTGTTTCCCCAATATAAGAAATTTCTGGGATAGTGTAGATCCCAAAAGGGTAGATGTCCATAGCTTTGCATGCGCTTTTAGAGAACGCACAATTGGCAGCATATACCCCTTGCATGTAGCTTGTAGAGGAGAGGCATGGCCCGCCAATTACATCTCCTACCGCATAGATATTGTCCGTACTTGTTTGAAAACCCTCGCTTACATCAATATATCCGCGTTTATTTACGGAGAGGCCCGCTTTGTAAAGGTCGAGCTTTTTTACATTGGCTTCTCTTCCAGCAGTAACGAGTACTTTTTCTGCAGAAATATGGGAGCCATCGGAAAAAGAAACCAATACCTCCTCTTCTTTGATGTCAATGGAGGTGTACTCTTTTTCACGGATAAACTCTAATTGATTTTCTTCTAGCGCAACTTGTAGGTGTGATCCAATTTCATGATCTAAAAAGGCTAAAAGACGCTTGTTTTTATCTATCAGCGTTACTTTTACTCCAAGGATTGCCATCATAGAAGCATACTCACAGCCAATCACTCCAGCTCCAATAACGATAAGCGATTTTGGAATGACATCCATTAGCAATAGATCGGTAGAGGTGAGCACTCTTTTATGATCAAAAGTGATGTGCTCAGGTTTACGTGGTGCAGATCCTGTGGCAAGGAAGATTTTTTCTCCACGGAGGAGAATACTCTCATTTTCATAAAGCTTTACTTCAATGGTGTGTTTATCGACAAAGCTTGCATGACCGGTAAAGATATCAATATCATTTTTGGTAAGCTCACGATAAAGGTGTGCTTTGAGGTGATTTTTTACCAGCGCTACGCGGTAGGAAAGGTCAGTAATCGAAATTTCTTTTCGATCAAGCAGTGCATCTTTTCGTGCATAAAAACTTTTTTGTTGGAAGTTGGTTAAATCTAATATTGCTTCACGAAGTGTTTTGGAAGGGATAGTTCCGGTGTGTAAAGAAGAGCCGCCTAAATCCCACCCTTCGATGATAGCTACTCGTTTTCCAAGTTTTCTAGATGCAATGGCTGCTTTTTGTCCAGCAGGCCCAGAGCCAATAATAATTGCATCGTAGTTTTCCATATTTAAAGCAGAATAAATTTGGGTATAAAAATTTTTTTTTACACGTTTATTCAACTTTTTTCAACAATAAAACCATATAAAAAATATTTTAATTATAGGTCTTTTAGTTTCAAGTGGTATGTTGGAAGATTTTTTTTTGTTTGATCACGCTATCTAGTCAATCTCGGAAAAGTTTTCCTGAATTCCAGGATGCGCCTGATAGTTTTCTTTGTTTTTTTCAGCAATAGTTGGAGCTTTTTGCGACCGATAAATAGCAAAAATTCCAAGTAGCGCAGAAAAAAGAGCAAAGTAAATAAAAATAGCAAATGGTGCAAAGAGCATGAAGGCAGAAGCAATGATCGGGCCAATAATACAACCAACGCCATAGTAAAGAAGTGCCGCTGCAGAAATACAAGTAAGTCCGGAGGCATCATAAAAATCGCAGCAGTAAGTGATGCTAATAGGGTAGAGAGTGAAGAGGCATCCACCAAGTAAAAATAGGAGTTGTAATAATACGAAATAGGAGTGTTTGTAGTAGATGCAAAGGAGTATGGAAAATAAAAAGATGAGGAGGCAATCAAGTATAATAACCACTCTTCTAGGTACTGTATCAGAGAGTTTTCCAATAGGCCATTGAAGTAACATCCCACCAAAAATAGTGACGGACATAATAGTTGCAATTTGTAGTAAAGAGTAGCCTTCATGTCTTCCAAAAACAGGCATCAATGAGAAAAATGCACTAAGAATCAATCCAGAGGTAAAGTTTCCTAAAAAACCAAGGGGGATTTTTTTCATCAAAGCTATCGCATGAAGAGGTTTTGATTCATGAAGGGAAGGGGCTTTGCAATTCATCGATGCAATAGGGATGATAGAAGCAATACAAAAGATAATAGCGAGGTTGAAAGGGAGTATAGAATTTATAGGGACAAGGCCAAGGCCATATTGACCAATACATTGACCAAGGTAGATAGCAAACATGTAAATAGCAATGGCAATACCGCGGTTTTTTTGGTGGCAAAGGAGTAAGATCCAACTCTCAATTACAATAAAAAGACCAGCAGCAGCAATGCCTGTAAGAAAGCGATAAAAGATCCACAGCTCAGGAAGAAGAGAAAAACTTTGGAATAAAATGATGAGAGAAATAGTGGTAGCAAAGATCGAAAAAGAGCGAATATGCCCTTTGATAAAAATGATTTTTTTTAAATATAGCGCCCCAATCATCATCCCTGCGCAGTAACCAGAATATAGGATGCCTGTGTAAAAGAGAGGATAGCCATCGGCAGTCATTCGCAAACTTAAAAAGGTGCTTAAGTAACTTACGCCTATCATGACTAAGATAAGTGCAATATTAGGGGCAAGGGTACGCTTGAAGATTCCTTCCATTCTTTTGCTATAGCAAGCAAGGGTTTCTTTGACTACTCTTATTCTTGTTCAATGTGGGTATCGGAAAGACCAGGGTGTACCTGGTAGTGTTCTTTTGTTTCCACCGGCGGAGGGGCAGTGGTGCGGTCGCGGTAGACAGCAAAGAAGGTGAGAAGGAAGGCAAAGATAGCAAAGTAGAGGAAAAGCCCTTCTGGGCCAATGAGCATAAAGAACGGGGCAATAATAGGACCAACAATACAGCCAAAACCAAAAATAAGGAGCGATGCAGCGGTAATAGAGGTAAGGCTAGAGGAGGTAAAAAAATCACAGCAGTAAGTGATGCTAATTGGATAGATAGTAAAGACAAACCCTCCAAGGAAAAAGAGCATGAGGAGGTGCGCTGCGTAAGAGCTTTTGTGGAAGAAGACAAGAGAAAGGGAGAGGGCGCATACCATGGCACAGATCATAATAATGATATATCTTCTTTGGAAGATGTCGGAGAGCTTTCCAATAGGCCATTGCAGGGCCATCCCACCAAAGATCGTTACTGCCATGATGCTAGAAATTTGTAAAAGGGAATAGCCAGAGGTTTTGGCAAATACAGGGCCAAGGCCATAAAATGCACCGAGGATAAGACCAGATGTAAGATTACCCAAAAAGCCAAGAGGAACTTTTTTGAGTAAGTAAAAGACATTGATGATCTCCGATTCGTGAAGGGTAGGGGCTGCTGCTTTCATTAAGCATACAGGTAAAATCGAGGCAGTACAAAAAATAAGGGCTAAGTTAAATGGCTCCATAGTATTCATAGAGACAAGGTTTATTCCAAATTGGCCAAGGCTTTGTGCGGAGTAGATAGCGATCATGTAAAAGGATAAAACCGCGCCTCGGGTAGAGGGGGAGGCTAGGAGGAGGAGCCAGCTTTCAATCACAATAAAGAGCCCTGCCACACAAACTCCTGTGAAAAAACGGAATAGGATCCATACATAGGGAGATCCAATAAAACTTTGTAGTAAGAGGATAGTAGAGACGCCGCCAGCAAAGATAGAGAAAGAACGAATATGCCCTTTTTGGTGGATGAGCTTTTCTACAGAGTAAGCTCCGAACATAATGCCACCATAATAAAAGGAATATAAAAGTCCGGTGATAAAAGGGG
>JAHZKV010000077.1 GCA_022600215.1 bacterium | reverse complement strand
GTGAGTATTGTAATAGCATCTTTTATTTGTTGGATGGTCTTTACTGAAATATTTTTTAGGAGTTCTGGAAGGGATGTTTTTGGAAGCAGAATGATTCGTATAGTGATCCAATCTGCATTAGGATTTTCTTCTGCGTATCTTTCTAGGTGTAGTTTTCCTGTAGCAATTAATAGATCAAAATATTGTTTGTCTTGTTCTTGCTCGAGTGCTTTTAACAGAGTCAGTTCAACCTCTTGATCTGTTAGCGAATATTCTTTTTTTAGGGGGAGCCCTTTAATTGCTTTGTATAAATCTGTTGGGCATTCTGCTTGCTGCAGCGCATCTAGGATGTCTTGGTATGAACCTTGAGGTGCCAACTCGTCAAAGGTAGGGGGAGGGGTGCCATGTATAGTTAGCTGGCGTTTCACTATGGTATAACTACCAGCCGGCGTAACTGGAGGATCTAGAGAAGGTAAGTCTTCATCATTTAAGGAGCTGCTATCGCCTGGGAAATAATCTGGATGAAGAAGGCTATATATTATGTGTGCAACTATAGCTACTATGCAGGCAGTAACCGTTAGGTCTACAGTAAGAATGAGGATAATCCAATTGCGCTCTCCATCAGAGAGCGGGGGCAAAGGTGGGGCGATGGGTAGAGATGGAGTACTTCCTACAGCTGTCATATATAATTCCTTTTTTTTGAAGATATTATAAAGAAATAGCTGAAATAAAAGAAAGTTATTCTTTTATATGGGATAAGAATTATTCAGAGTCGCTAATAGGGCGTCTATTGTCCTTCGTAGCGCTTCGATGTTTTTTATCCTGGAGGATTTTTTCCTTCGTTTTTTTAGAGCGGCGTTTTTTTTGTTTGCGGATTTTGGCAATTTCTTGCATCTTTTTGCTCTTTACGTCTTTTCGTTCTTGCAAGATTTTTTCAAGGAGTCTTCGTCTTGCAAAAAAGCGGTTGGCCTCTCTCATACGATCTTTTCCACAACGAACACTAATACCAGTAGGGAGATGTTTTAAATGAACAGTGCTTGCGGTCTTATTGATTTTTTGCCCACCACTACCAGAGCCAAGGATAAACTTTTCCTCTATATCTTCTTCAAAGATGCCAGCTTCTTTAAGTTCCTTTGCAAGCTTGTCTTTTTTATCTTTATTGATCATTTTCTTCTTCGATAAAATTCTATACCAGTTGTGCGTCCATGAAGATTTTGCCTAGTCATGTCAATTTCATACACACCCTCAAGCTTAAATTTTTTAACGCGTTTAGGGTCAAGTGTTCCATTTCCTTTTACAGGATTAAGAGATTCTGTGGCAATTTTTTTGACGGTTTCTCCTCTAACTGTAGAAATTCCTCTGAAGAAAGAGGGTGGTTTTTGGGCAAGTTGTCTTGTAATTTTAAGTGCGAGCACGGGTTTCTCCTTGTTTAGTATCATAATATGGTAAGGCAAAAAGATCTTTATGAAAAGGGGGATTATTTACTTGAGCTAAAGAGTTTTGTTTTGGTGGTAAAAAAATGATTTAGTTTATGGATATAGAGGAAGATAACTGGTGTGACAAAAAGGGTGACAATTTGTGCAAAGATTAATCCTCCAACAATGGCAATACCAAGAGGTGCGCGGCTTTTTGCAACGGTGCCTCCAATGCCAACAGCAATAGGGACAGCGCCCATCATAGCAGCAATAGTAGTCATCACAATAGGGCGGAAACGAAGAGTACATGCTTTAAAGACGGCATCATGCGCAGAAAGCTTCTCCTCTTCCATCAACTCCAAGGTAAAGTCAATAATCAAGATACCATTTTTCATCACAATGCCAAGCAACATCAACAATCCAATCAAAGCGTAGATGGATATGGTATTCCCTGTGAGGATAAGAGATAAAATTCCTCCAAGAAGTGCAACAGGAATGTTAGAGATAGCGGTAAGTGGATGAAGGAAGTTTTCATACAAAATCCCAAGGATAATATAGATCACAAAGATAGCAAGGGCGATAAGCAAGACAAATTGGGTGATCGCTGCAGCAAAAGCGGCAGTATTTCCAGCAGCAGTTTTGGATACATTACTGGGAAGGTTTTCTGCGATAATTTCTTCCATTTTATCAAGGACAGTAGATAAGGCTTTTCCTTCTCCTGGGTTGAAAGCAATCGTAACGGCAGGAAGGGCATTGATTCGAGTGGAGAGTTCTGAGCCTGTTGCGTAGGCATCATCGACTACGGAATTGAGCGAGACCATTTTCCCCGAAGGGTTATTGGCAAGGTAGATAGAGTTAAAATCTTGCGGTGAGGAGTTGAAGCTCTCTTCCATATCCATAATCACGTAGTACATGTTTTGAGGAACGTTGATTTTGGAGATATAGGTTTCTCCGTAAGCGTATTTGAGGGAATCTTCAATGTTAGCAGCTTTCACATTTCCATAACTATTAGATTGGTTACGTAGGAAATCCACATTGATAATAGGAGCATTTGGTTGGTAGTCGGTGCTCACATCTTTAAAATAAGAAGATTCGCGCATTTTGGCCATAATCTTTTCTGCAGCAGCATTTACCGCCTCTTCATCAAAGCTTCGGAAGATATATTGGTAGTTCGCTTTACCAGCAGTTACATTCCCTACCTGTAAGTTGATCAAGGGCATCGATTTTAAGAGGGTTTGCGTGCCAATGCAATGTTCATAGTTACTAGCATTTAATGTATCCATCACTTTCCAAATATCGGGTCTTTTTGATGAGTCAGTGAGGTTGTAAAAGAGGAGGCCTTGGTTGTCTGTGGGAAAGCTTTCTATGGTGGTAAAGTAATCTACGTAGGGGTTTTCAAGGGCCACTTTTGTAACAGATTTCATCTCTTCGGCAAAGGCTTGCGGCGATGTGCCTTCCGGCATCTGAGCAAATCCCATCACCACACCTAGGTCGTTTGGGGGGAGATAATCTTTTGGTACGACTACAAATAAGACGCCAGAGGCAACAATGCAGATAGTAGCAAGGCCCAGCACAAAGATCTTGTGTTTAAGAGCAGTAGCAAGGGCTTTTTCATAGCGTTTTTCCACGATATTATTGAGCTTTTCTGAAAGCTTTTCCATCTTGCTTTTTTTCTCTTCTTTGTAATTAGCAAGAAAGCGACTGCAAAGCATAGGAGTAAGGGATAGGGAGATAAAGCCAGAGCAAACTACCGCAATAATGATCACCGCTGAAAGTTCATGGAAGATTTGGCCAATTACTCCTTGTAAAAAGAGCATAGGGATAAAGACAGCGCATAAGCAAAGAGACATAGCCACGATCACAAGGACAATTTGTTTAGAACCTTTGAGGGTGGCATCGTAGGGGGAGAGCCCTTCGGTTTGGGCATATCGGACAATATTTTCCATTACAATAATGGCATCATCTACCAAAAATCCAATGGAGATGGTAATGGCGGAAAGGGAGATAATATCGAGGGTATAACCAAGCATCTTCATAAAGATGAAGGTGGTTACGATGGTAATAGGGAGAGAGAGGAGGGGGATAAGGCTATTTCGTAATTTTCCAAGGTAAAGATAAATTACCATCACAACAAGAGCAAAGGCAATATAGAGGGTGAACTTTACATCATCGAGTGCTTCAATAATCCAATTTTTTAAGGAAAAGGGGATGGTGAGTTCTAAATTTTTTGGCATTTGACTACCAACTTCTTCTAAGAGAGCCTCGACATCATCACAAGCTTGCACCGTATTGTATCCAAGTTCTCGGAAAAGGGCTAAAAAACAAAGGCTTTCACCTGTAGGAGTCTCTTTGGTGTACCATTTAAAGCTAGTTTTGTTATCTTGTACCCCATCTTCTACGGTGGCAACCTCTTTAAGGCGGACAGGGGCACCATTTACAAATTTTACGATCAAATCTTGGTAGTCTTTTGCTTTGGCTAGTTGTCCATTTGCTTTGATCGCAATACTTTTATCTGGGCCATACATTTTTCCGGTAGGGTCTTGAACATTTGCCATGTCAATTGCGTTGGTAAGATCGGAAAAAGAGATCCCTTTGGCAGCAAGCTTTTGAGGGTTTACATGGCAGCGCACTGCGTAGGGCCAGCCGTAGGTGTTGATATCAGCAATTCCATTGACGGTACCTAGTTGTTGACCAAGGTAGGAGTAGGCGTATTCATAGACATCCCAAGGATTGGCAATGTCGGAATGAATAGCAAGGTACATGATAGGAGTGTCTGAGGGGTTTACCTTAGAATAGGTTGGGTTTTGTGGAATATCTTTTGGCAGTTCGGCAAGAGCTTTTTGGATGGCTTGGTCTGTCTCTTGAGCAGCAACGTTAATATCAACGTCTTGATGAAATTGCAAAACAATAGTGGAGGAGCCGTAGTAGTTTTGGGAGCTTACCATCTCAATTCCTTGCATGATGATAAACTGCCGCTCTAGCGGGGCCGCAACTAAGTCTGCAATGTCATTTGGGTTAGCGCCAGGGTAGTAAGCCGTCACTTCAATTACAGGGTATTCTACTTGAGGGATGGCGGCAACAGGGAGTGTTTTGTAGGAAATGATTCCAAAAGCAATAAGCGTCACCATCAATAGAGTGGTAAAAACGGGTTTATCGATAAAAGGCTTGGAGATATTCATTTAGAGCCCTCTTTTTTCACTACGATGCACTTTTGGTGTGGCTTTACATTGATAATCCCTCTTGTCACTACTTTGTCTCCCTTTTTTAAGGATCCAATTACGTGGGTGTGGCTGCCATATGTGTTAAAGATTTGTACCTTTTTATAGCTAGCAGTGCCATCTTCTTCAATCACAAAGACAAAATGACCATTTTTTCCATTTCCAATTGCTTTAGAGGGTACTAAAATAGCATCTTTTTCTTCTTTCAAGATGAGGTTAGCCTCCACATATTGCCCTGGCCAGAAAAAGGAGTCACTGTTTGCAATTTGGGCTCGCAAGGGCACCATCCCGGTAGAAACATCAATCACATTATCCACAAGGAGTAGCTTGGCTTTTTTTACTTTGCTGTTTGGAACTTGGACATCAACGGTTAGGGGGTCTTTACCTTTTCGATAGCTCATGATGCTGCGAAAATCCTTCTCTGGAAGGGAAAAATCCACAAAGATAGGATCAATTTGGTTGATCACTACCATGGTGCTTCCATCGTTGGCAATTAAGTTTCCAATATCGATCATTTTTTTTCCCGCAATTCCGGTAAAGGGGGCTTTGATGTAGCAATAATCTAGATCAATTTCTGCTAAGCAAATATCGGCATCATTTGCAGCAACGGTCGCTTCATATTCTGATAGATCTTTTAAAAAACCGTCAAAATCAAGGGCAGAAACATAGTCTTCTTCGAGTAAGGATTGGTAGCGGGCCACCTTTTCTGCTGAGTACTTAAGCTTTGCTATATTTTCTGCTCGTACGGCAATGGCTTTATCTAGCGCTGCTTTATATGGCCTTGGGTCTATGGTAAAGAGGGGATCTCCTTTTTTGACTAGCGTCCCTTCTTCATAATGGAGTTTTTCTAACACTCCTTCTACTTGTGCTTTGATTTCCGCAGAGTTGTATGCGGTGCAATGTCCTACCGCTTTTAATCCAATGGGGATAGTCTTTTGGATGACCTCTCCTACTTCTACTTTTGGAGGTTGCTCCTTTTTCTCTACGGGTTGATTGCACGCAGTCAAAGTAAAAAGCAAAATGCTAGAAAGATATTTATTCATAAACACTCCGGATTTTTGGTGCCAAGCACTCCTGTGGCAAAGGATAGGTCAATGATAGATACATAGTAATCTTTTTGAGCAGAGATATATTGCGCTCGCGCATCTGCTAAAAAGGCTTGAGAGCTTAGCAAGTCTAAAATAGTCACAATACCATGTTTGTATCGCTTGAACATTGCTTTGTACTCAATTTGAGCGGCTTCGAGGTAGCTTTTTGTGTCAGCTATTTTTTCTTTCGCAGAAACAAAGTCGTTAAGAGCTGTTTGTATTTGCTCAATCATGGAGAGTTCTGCTTCGTAAAATTCTGCTTTTGCATCAGAGAGGAGGGCTTTTTTGTTCTTGATTTGGTTGCGATAGTGCCATCCAGAAAAAATAGGGATGGTTAAATCTAATTGGACGTTGTAGTTCCCTGCATCTTGGTAGTTATCTTGATACCAGTATTCTCCAGCATTAGCTGTTAAGGAAAGTTTGGGGAAGACTTCTGCCTTTACCATCTCTAGATCTCTTTTAGCTGCAATTACCGATGCTTTTGCTGCAAGGTATTCTCCACGGCATGCTTTTGCGATTTTGATTAGCTCTTTTGGATCTTCGGTAAAAGGAGAGGTAACGATTTCTTTTGGAAATCCCTTGAGCTGAAGGGGGGCATCCCTGGGAATACTTAGAGTGGTGATGAGGGAAATATAGCTATTATCCTTAAGATTTTTTTGGTTAGTTAGGTTTACCTTTTTTTGAAGGTAGTTGGTTTTTGCTTGCAGCATATCCGTAACAGCAATGATTCCAGCTTTGTGTTTATCTGTTGCTGCTTTGTAGGTCTCTTTGGCATCTTCTAGGTCTTCTTTGTCGGCAAAGTATTGAGCGCACTCTTTGACATAGTTATAGTAGTTGTCTGCTACTTTTTTCATCACACTTTGAATGGATTCATTGTGGAGAAAATTGGATTTTTGGAGCATCCAAAAATACTTGGCAGCTTTATTTTTACGTTCTCCACTGTCATAGAGAAGGTAGGAAAGGGTAGCAATCGGTCCATATTGGATCTGATTGTTCATGAAAAAACCTTCTCCTCCCTCGGGGTTATTAAAGATGTAGCCTTCTCGATTGGTGTTAAATTGTGCATCAAAACCAATCTCTGGGAAATAGGAAGAGAGAGAATCGCCATATGCAGCAGCTGCAGCTTTTGCTTCTGACCAACTGGATTGGGTAGATGGGTTGTTATGAAGCGCAATTTCAAATAAATCTCCGAGTGCATTATCAATTCCTGCGGAAGGAAGAATAAGTTCTTCAGGGGTTTTTACAGTAGAAAGAGTAATGGCGGAGCTCTTGGAAGAGGTCCAAGTGGAGGTATGGCTTTTTGGGGCTTTTGAGTAGGGGTTTACAAAAGCCGAATTTTTGCAAGACGACAAAAAACAAAAAAGCAATAAAGCATGAACTTTATTTGACATTAATTATACCCCGTTAATTTCTGCAATATAGATCTAGTTGTTAAATAGCAAATAAATAATAGCGCTTTGTGGTAGGATTGAAGTAGGAGGTTTTCTATGAAGGTTGCTGTGATTGGTGGAGGGGCTGTAGGATTGTTGCAAGCAATTTTGCTCCAAAAGAAAGGGATTGAGGTTACTGTTTTTGAAAAGCAGTTAGAGCGACCGCCCTTTACTCGAGCGGTGGGGCTAGATAGCAAGTCTTTACAGGTCTTTAAGCAATTGGGTTTCTTGGATGAGATTTTAGCTCTTGGAAGATTGGTAGAAGAAGCAAGGGTATTTGATGGAGAAAAAGAAATTGCAAAGTTAACTATTGGAAAAGTTGCCTCTTTGCTGATTATTCCACTTGCAGATTTGGAGCGATTTCTCGAGAAAAAAGTGCGCTCTATTAAAAAGGGGATGGAGCTTGTTGGGATGGATCGCACTACTTGTATTTTTACAGAGGGAAAAGAGACTTTTGATCTTGTGGTAGGCGCAGATGGACCAAATTCAAAGGTACGTGATCTTAGTAACATTACCTACTATCAATATGATTATGAAATGAGTTTAGAGATAGAAAATCAATTGGTAGAGAAAGAAGAAAAGGCTGTGCAAATTTACTTTGAAAGAGGGAAAACTTGTGCTTTTCGCTTTCCTTATTCGCCCAATTATGTGCAAGTGATTCGCGCACTTCACCCAAAACAAGAAGCTATCTCCAAAGAAAAAATGGAGAAAGGGACAAATGAGTCTGTGTTTGAATTAAAGCTCGATCATAAATTATGTGATACTTTTTACAAAGATGGGGTACTCCTTTTGGGAGATGCAGCTCATCATATGACCCCTTTTGGTGGCCGTGGTCTCAATCTCTCTATTCAAGATGCTGCTGGATATGCAGATGCAATTGCGGATGGTAGCATAATTCTTTTTGCAAAAAAGCGACGCAAGCAAGCAAAAAAAGTGCTTAAAGAGACCTATCTATTTGCGACATTTGTGGGAAGAGGATGGCGCTTTGTTGTCTGGGTCTTTCGCTTTTTACATGCATTTCCTTGGTTTTTTCAAAAGTTATTGCAAAAGCATATCAATATTACGAAAAGATCTTGACGGATGGGCCTTTTCAAAGATAAAATACCTCGATAAATTTATCCTGTATTTGGAGATACGCTTATGTCTGAGTCCCTTTTAGAAATTCAAAAGATTTCCAAAACTTTTTCTTTGAAGAAAAAGAAGGTGAAGGAAGCGTTAAAAGAGATTTCTCTTAGTCTTTATGAGGGAGAGGTGTTGGGGCTTTTAGGGGTAAATGGTGCTGGGAAAACCACTCTTGCCTCTATCTTAGCTGCATTACATCCAAAAAGTAGTGGGGACATAATTTGGAATGGAAAATCTATTTATGATAACTTGCTGCCATACAGAGCCATTATTGGATATTGTCCACAACATCCAAATATCGAGGGGGAGCTCACCTTAGGGGAAAATTTGTTATTTTCTGGGAGATGTTATGGGTTGTCCCGACAAGAAACAGAAGCAAGAATAGACGAGCTTGCAAAAGAGTTTAAATTAGAAGCGTACTTGGATGCAAAAGTAAGGCAAGTTTCAGGTGGTTATAAGCAGCGCTTCTTGATTGCTCGAGCACTGATGCATAAACCAAAGCTAGTTATTCTAGATGAGCCTACAGTGGGATTGGATTCCCATATTCGCCGTGAATTGTGGGAGGTGATCAAGAGCCTTAAAGATACAGGTACAGCTGTGGTGTTAACCACACACTATCTTGATGAGGCAGAATATCTATCGGATAGGATCTGTTTGATTCATGATGGAACAATTCGCGCAGTAGATACTCCTGATAACTTAAAGAAGAAGCATAAGAAAAATAACTTAGAAGAAGTTTTTCTGCAGTTTGTGGATGATCCAGATGCAGAGATATTCAATTCAGGAGGTACGAAGTGAGAGGTATGAGCGTATTTTTTCAGCTGTTGGGAAAGGATCTTTTCGTTTTTAGGAAACGCTTCTCTAGAGAGTTTACTGATACCATTATTTTGTTTTTTACGAATGTTTTCTCGTTTGGTTATCTACTGCCCATGGCAGGGAAAGATTACACGCCCTTTTTTGTAATTGGGGCAATTGCTAGTTTTGGGTTTTATGGAATTGTGGGAAAAATTGGAACGCTCCTTGCAGACATTGACGGTGACAGGAAGATTTTCCACACTCTTGCTATGCCTATGAGTACAGCAACTGCATTTTGCTATATTGC
>JAHZKV010000076.1 GCA_022600215.1 bacterium | reverse complement strand
TTTCTATGTACATTTCATGAAAGAAAAAGCTTCTTTTAGGGAGCTTTTTAAAAGAAACGGTAGCGGAATGAGTTTGGTGTAGAGGGATAGTCTTTCCAGGAAGTAGCCATTTGCCAAAAAAATCGGTAATGAATCTTCCTACCTCTTGGTGAAAAGAGGTTTTGCAAAAGGCAGTAATACATAAGGTTGTAGAATCTTGCTCTTGATAAAATTCACTTTTTACAAGAGGGCAGCTTTTAAGGATACTTTTATAGAATAGGCGCTCTCCTGCATAGTCTTTTTCCCCCCACATCTCTTTTGCGATGGCAAGGGTCTTTTCTTCGAGCATAGAGGCAATAGACTGCGAGATACTATGAAAGTATTCCTCTTGTTGCATTTTTTTTAAAAATGGAGCTTTGAAGTAGGGACATGTTTTTGTGAGGGCAGAAAGGAGCGAGTCGAACTCCTCGACCATTTCTTCATCGGTATCTGTAGGAAAATAGATATCCAAAAAAAAGCCCTAACTAGTTGTGATTATGGATAGTAACGCAGAACAATTATAGGGGATAAAGAATTAATTGTAAATGGTGATTTGTAATTTTAAAAAGGAATTTTTTTTCTCATTACAAAGAGGGGTGGTGAAAAAGATTCTGATTGATTTGAACCGTATGGAGATCTACAAATCCTGAATCATGAAATTGTAAGTTTTCGACATAATTTTTCTTCATGTAGGGAGATTTCCAATGATAGATAGCAGTAACAGGAACTTCCTCATTTAGGATGCATAGAGCTTGTCTCAAAAGTTCAAAGCGTTTTTTTTTATCTTGAATGTAGGTAGAAGCTTCTATGATGTCGGTGTATTCTTGGTTGTCGTAGCCTGGGTAATTTTTGCTATTATCCTTGATGCAAAATCGATCTAAGATATTCATTGGATCGTGATATTGAGCAATCCACACGCATTGACTGATACAAAAATCTTTCTTCGCAAGCTTGTCTAAGAAGGTCTTGTATTCATGCATGCAAAGCTCTACAGAGATGCCAAGGGTTTTTCTCCACTGCTCTTGAATGGCTTGCGCGACTTTCGGATAGACACCAGTTGCAGCATGTAGAAGGGTGATTTTTGGTAAGTCATTTACAGTTATTCCTAGCTCTTTCAAACCTTTTTCCAGGTATTTTTTAGCCATTTTTTGGTCTCCATCGATAAAAAATGGAGTAGGTTGATTGTCCAAAAGGGAAGGAGGGAGTAGATCCTCTCCAGGAAGTTCTCCAGTCTGGGTAATGTTATCTACAATTTCTTTTCGATTGATGGCAAAGGCAAAAGCTTTTCGGATGTTTTTGTTGGTAAATGGATAGATATCCATATTAAAACAACAAATAGTTGTCCCAGGAAGGTCTGTAGTTTTGATAAGGCCCTTACTTAATAAATCTGGGATGGAATCAGAGGGGATACCTTTAAAAGGGAGACCAATAATATCAAGTTCATTATTTTCAAACATGTTAAGGGCTACCATGTCATTATCCACAATGGTAAAAGTGATCTCTTCTAAGTCCACAGAATCAGCATCCCAGTAGTAGGGATTTTTTTCTAAAACAATCTCACGTCCTGGAATGCGGCGAGCTATTTTATATGGTCCATTGCATACAAAGGCATTGCCCTCTGTTTCTGCCCAGTTTGGCTTATCTTGAACGTAGTGTTGGCATACAGGGGAAAAAACAGGAAAGCAGATGAGTTCCTTGAAATAAGGAGCAGGTTTTGCAAGGTAGATTTTCAAGGTATTGTGATTGATAGCACAAATCCCTATTTCGTTAGGAGAGGCAAGACCTCGCTTGGCCTTTTCCGCATTTTGAATAGGGTAGAGGAGGTGCGCATTTGGGGAAGGGAAATTTGGATCGAGCATATCTTTCCACGTTTGACAAAAGTCGTATGCGGTGATAGGTACACCATTAGACCATCTTGCATCGCGTAAATGAAACGTGTAGGTAAGGCCATCTTCTGAAATCTCAATTTCTTCGGCGATCGCAGGAGCAGCAACAGAATCAGGGGTCATGCGAACAAGCCCTTGAAATAAGAGATATTGAAAAGTGCCAGAGACAAAATCAGCACTTTTACGGCTATCAAGAGTTAAAGGATCTTGGTGAACAACAAGGCGCAATCGGTTTTTCTTTTCTGATGGAGGGAGCTTCTTTTCACAGGCAAAAAAAAGCAGTGTGAAAAGGAGAGGGAAAAGTATCTGGATTTTATTCTTCATAGTAATAGCCTTATTCGGGTGAAAGCATAATGGATTAATGAAATAAAGAAAAGGAGTAGATCTTTCCTTGTTATAGTGATACTATGGAAAATATTTTAAATAAGGGCGATGCTTGGCATTTCGATTTTCTAAAGATCAGTGGCTTCTACTATCTGCGATGATTTGCGGGATTTCTATGGTCTTTTTAGATGCCTCTGTTTTACCTGTGGCTCTACCTACTATACAAAAAGAGCTTGGTATCTCTACTCTTAACTTACAGTGGATAGTAAATATTTTCTTCCTAGCTGAGGCAAGCTTTGTGATTTTTGGAGGAAAGCTTGGTGATATTTTTGGCATTCGTAACATTTATATTTCTGGATTGTTGCTTTTTGGTCTAGCCTCTGTGCTTGGAGGAATTGCCTACAGTACAACCTCTTTGCTTGTTGCTAGAGCCCTTCAGGGATTAGGCGCTGCACTTATTGCGCCAACTGTTACTGCTACTATTATTGCTAATTTTCCTGCTGAAAAAAAAGGGAAAGCAATAGGGATATCGGTTGCAATTGCCTCCTTATTTTTATCTTTTGGACCATTCTTTGGTGGCTTCGTAACAGAGTTTTTTTCCTGGCGATGGATATTCTTTGTAAATATCTTCATCACTCTTTTTGGGGTAATTTTATCACTACTGTTTGTTCCTCATATAGCTGGAAGACGTGTAAGAATAGATTTGGTAAGCTTGTTTTTATTTGCAGGAGCTCTTTTATTGATCACTCTTTCTGCAATGGAAGGGGAGCGCCTTGGATGGTTTTCTATTCCTATCATGAGTTACTTTTTTGTAGGCGTGATTTTTGCAGGTCTTTTTTATCTGCACTATCGATCAAGTAAAGATAAAGAGCCATTTTTTGATTTTTCCCTTTTTAAAAATACCAACTTTTTTATTGGTAATATGCATGCTTTTATTGTGCAGGTACTTTTCATGAATACGGTATTTTGGGCAATATTTTTCCAGTTAGGTCTTGGTTTTAGTCCAGTTATTGCAGGGTTGTTGACCTTTTTCTCCGCTGTTCCTGTGCTAATTGCAGCTCCTGTTGCAGGCCACTTGTCAGATAAGTATGGAGCAAAGCTCCCTGTTGCATTAGGCTTTTCAGGTTTAATTCTTACTTTTTTCTTAATTTCCTTATATACCTATGTGGGATATTTTCCTTTGGTGGTTGCTGGAGTAGTTGTCTTTGGTTTTTGTGGCTCTCAAATCTTAACTCCAACAGGAGCTTTAGTGATATCATCTGCGCCTGTACAAAAAAGGGGGCTTGCTTCTGGTATTTATAACACCATGAGATTTTCAGGAGCGACCCTTGGGATGGCAGTACTTGGCTCTATTTATACAGGGACAGAGCTCTCT
>JAHZKV010000075.1 GCA_022600215.1 bacterium | reverse complement strand
GGGTATATGGCCCATTGTGATGAAGGGGTGGGGGCGGGTTTGGAAAGAGCTTATCTAGCTCCTTTTGGATAAATGCTATTTTCCTACACAAAACTTAGAGAAAATTCCTCCCAATATTTTTTCGGTCACATCGATACCAATGATTTCTGATAAAGATTCAAGTCCCTCCCGTAAATCAAAAGAAAGAAGTTCTACCTCGACCTCTTGCTCCATTTTAAGGCTAACTTCTTCCAAAGATTTTTTTGCTTTTGATAGTGCGGCAAAATGTCTTTCTTTGGTGAGCAGTGGAGTGTTGTCGTTGGTTGAAAAAGAAAGTTTTTCAATAAGAGCTTTTTTAAGGCTCTCTAAGCCTTTTTTTTCTTTAGCCGATATATATATTGGATTATCGCAATTTAGAGGATTTAGCGGCTTTGCTAGGTCTTGTTTATTATAGACTACTAAAAGATTTTTATTTTGATGGTATAATTGAGTCACTTCTTCGGGGATATTTTCCGTAAGATCTACAAGCAAGATGGAGAGGTCCGCATTTTTATGCATTTGCAAACTTCTTTCCATTCCCATTATTTCAATGGAGTCCCTGCTTTTTCGAATTCCTGCGGTATCAATGATCTTGAGTAAATGGCCATCTACTTCCATCTCTTCCTCAATAGTATCTCTAGTGGTCCCAGCAACATTTGTTACAATGGCGCGATTCTCTTCCAGCAGGGCATTTAGTAGGGAAGATTTTCCTGCGTTGGGAGCTCCGATAATGGCTATGCTGTGCCCAGTAAACATTTTTTTCCCATCGTCGAAAGTGGATAAAAGCCTCATGATCTTTGACATGGTTATCTCTATCATAGATAGTAGCTCTGCTTTTGCCGCCTCCTCAATGCCTTCTTCTGGGTAATCGATATGTACTTCTAAGACACTTAAAATATCGATAAAGCACGTTTGTAGATCTTTAATATAGATAGAAAGGGAGCCAGAGAGTTGTCTGGAGGCTTCTGCAAGAGCCTTCTCATTTTTTGCATGGATCATCTCTTTAATGGCCTCTACTTGCACTAAATCAACTTTCCCATGAAGGAAAGCCCGCTTGGAAAATTCACCAGGTTCAGCAGATCTTGCGCCGCAATCAAGAGCTCTTCGGACAATTTTCTTTGCAATGAGGGGATTTCCATGACAAATAATTTCTATACTATTTTCCCCTGTAAAAGAGGTCTTGCCGCGCATGATAAGGATTACAACTTCATCGATCGTAGCGCCATTTTTGTCTAAAATTTTACCAAAATGCGCTGTATGAGATTCTTTATCTTCGAGGCTTTTGTTAAAGAAAGATTTTACTACAGAGAAAACTCCCTTACCAGAGAGTCGTACAATGCTTAGAGCGCCTACTCCTGCAGGCGTGGCAATAGCTACAATTACATCATCCATAGGAGATATTGTACTACAATAGAGCTTTTCCTGCTATTTCTGCATAAGGGACATGGTAATCAATTTTTCAATGGTTGCGGTAGGATCTTGCTTTTGTGCACTCTCTACTTGTTTCATGGCCTCTTTTTCTTTGTAGCCTAGAGAGACAAGGGCTAAAATAGCATCAGATGTAGAGGAAGAAATGGGGCTTTTCTTGCTAGAAGGGGTAAGTTTACCATCCAACTCAATGATGATTCGCTCTGCAGTTTTTTTCCCAATGCCAGGAATTTTAGTGAGTGCAGCAGCATCTTTTCTGCCAATCACCTCTTCTAGAGGTATTTGATCGTTTTGTCCAATAATAGCAAGGGCAGTCTTAGGTCCAAGTCCAGAGATGGCTATCAGTTTTTCAAAGAGTGCTTTGTCTCCTTTTGTTTCAAACCCAAATAACCTTTGTGAGTCTTCACGCACCACAAAGCTGGTGTAGAGCAACAGCTCTTTTTGGAGGGGGGGCATTTTTGTATAAAGAGAGATGGGAATAAAGAGGTGGTAGCCCACGCCCCCAACATCAATAACTGCATGGGTAGCATGAATTTCTGTAAGTGTTCCTTTGATGTAGGCGTACATAGTTCTCTTTGTAGTTTTGTAACAGTTTAGCAATATGCTTTCCCAGTTGTCCAATGTTTTTTAAGTAGCTACGCGTGTCTTAATTGTTTCTTAACAATAAGTGCCGTTCATTTCTACAAGATCGTTGCAAGGGGGGACTTGTGAAAATGTGCGTGACAAATTGCAAGTGATAGAGCGTCAGCAGCATCATGCGGGATATCTTTTTTAGAAGAGAGGAGCAATCCAATCATTTTTTGGATGTCTTCTTTTTGTGCACGTCCTGATCCGGTGAGTGCTTTTTTTGCTCTGGTGGGTGCATATTCATAAATGGGGAGGGAAGCTCTTGCTCCAGCAAGGAGCGCTGTTCCTCGCGCCATTCCAATCTTGATCGTACTTGCAGGATTTTTGGAGACAAACTGCGTTTCGATAGAAATGCAATCTGGGCGATAAGAAGCGATAACCTTTTCTAGCCCCTCAAAAATTTCTAAGTATTTTTCCGAAAGGTGTTTCGCTTTTGTGGAGATGACGCCATATCCTAGAAGGGTGTAGCTATTGCCTTCGAGCTTAATAACGCCCCATCCCGTTCTTACTGTTCCTGGATCTATTCCTAAAATGATCATATTCTAATCATAATATAAGCTTAGGAAAGAATAAACCTCTTTCCTAAAATAGTGGCCTTAGGACATACTACTTTCTATGAGTGGTGGCACGCAAAAAATTTTGATCTACCTCCCCGAGCCGTTGATTGAAATGGTTCATGCTATGCCTATATTTGCTTATGTGCGCGATCATTTCCCTTTATCTGAGATTACTGTTTTAGCTCCAAAAAGGCATGCTGCATTGATGCGAGGGGTAGAGGTGGATCATTTGCATTTTTTTCAAGGACGTACTTTTTTTGCTCCTAGTTTAGATAATGATGAGGATGTGATTAGCTTTGTTCAAAAGGGAGTCTTTGATATTGCAATCAACTGTTGTTTCTCCTTTATGTCTGCTTATGCCTTATATCAAGGGAGAGTTCCCAAGCGACTAGGCTTTGCTCATCCGTGGGCCTCTGTTTTTTTTACCGATAAGGCCAAAAGAGATGATTATAAGTCTTTGCTTTCTCTATTGGGAATCAAAGTGGGGGAGTGGAAGCCTGTTTTGGTTGCAGCAAAGTGGAATCATCATCGCTTGCATATTGGGATAACCTTGCATAAAGATCATAAAATATCGAAGCAGAAATGGTATGAAAATTTTGCTGATTTTATTCGAGGAGAAATTCCCTATGTGCAGCTTTCTGTGCAAGATTGCCTTGGGCGTAGACGATCGACGCTTGGCTTATCTGAGCAAGAAATTGATTTGATTCACAATCTAGATGTGCTGGTAACAGATAATGAGGAGGTAGTAGAGGTGGCAAAGGCTTTATCTACTCCTGTGGCCGATATTTCTGGTTTTGCTCGGCAAGATATGTTACTTCCGGAGGATTTTTTCTATAAAATTAAAGAGGCGATGCTTAAGCCATTGCAGGAGCGGATATCAACGGATACCTTTTTTGATTTTGTTCCAATTGTGAGTGGTAATAAGGTCTATAAGGAAGAGGAAAATAAGAAGGTTGGGGTGGTAATCCTTGCTGGAGGGATGGGAAGAAGGCTCGGATATCATCGTCCGAAGGGGTTGTTGCCAATTGGAGATCAGTGTCTATTTGATGTATTGTTAGATAAATCAAAAGGTGCAGAAAAAATTGCTATATTGACCTCTCCAGTGACATTTGAAGAGACAAAAATGTATGCAAAGGATAGAGGTATTGACCTGCTGGAAAAGAAGGTCTATCCAACCCTTGAAGGAGATGGCGTAAGCCCTGAAGGGAATGGAGCGTTATTTGATGCACTGGTGTATTCCCGTTTTTGGAAGGAGTGGAAAGAGCTGGATTTAATTTCTGTCCTTGCAGTAGATAATCCTCTAGCTAATCCATTAGATCCTGTGCTGCTATCTACTAAGAAAGAGCTTGCTGTGATTGGAGTGGAGAGGGATAGAAAGGAAAGTACCCTTGGGGTGCTGTGTAAAAAACGTAGCTCGCTAGTGGTGCGTGAGTATTTTACTTTAGGAAAAGATGGCCTAGATGGGCTTGGCTATAGTGGGAATTTTGCTGCGACGCCCGCATTTTTTGAGCGTGTAGCAGGAAAGGAGCTTCCTTTTTATCGTGTAGAGAAAAAAGGGAAGGTTTTTTACGAGCGGTTGGTAATAGATGCATTTTACTATGCTAAGAGCTTTGATATTATTCAAAAGAATCGCGCGGAGTGCTTTTTTCCCATCAAAGAGAAAAAAGATTTGCTGAGCTATTGTGAAAAGATGAATTTAGAAGTAGAAGGAGAGAAACATGAGAGTGGGATTTTTAGGTAGTGGATCTTGGGGGATGGCCCTGGTCAAATTGTTAATTGATAATGAGCATGATGTGCTTTTATGGTCTATTGAAGAAGATGTTTTGGATCATTTAGAAAAAGAAAAACGCCATCCAAAATTTGAAAAAGCTGTGTTTAACGATCGTTTATCTGTGACTAGAAATATTTATGATGTATTGGATTGCGAGGTGATTGTGGAGTGCGTTACAGCAAAAGGACTACGTCCTGTGCTTTCTATGCTTTTAAAAAAAGGGAAACTCAAGGTTCCATTTATTTTGTCTTCCAAAGGAATTGAGATAGATTCTGGGAAAATTTTGTCAGAGGTAGCAGAAGAGCTTTTAGGTGGTGATGCGATGATGGGCTATATTTCTGGGCCAACTCTTGCTGATGAAGTTCTTTCTAATCACCCAACTTCTGCGGTGGCAGGGTCAAAAGAAAGAGATGTGCAAAAATTGACACGTGATCTTTTTGAAGGGGAAAATTTCCGTATAACAGGGTGTTATGATTTTCATGGTGTAGCTCTTGGTGGGGCGATGAAAAATGTGATTGCAATTGCTGCGGGGATGGCAACAGGACTTGGTTATGGTTTTAATACAAAGGCAATGTTGTTAACCAAAGGGTTAGAAGAGTTGAAGAAGATGGCAGTAATCAAAGGTTGCCGTGAAGAGACGATGAATACCCTTTCCGGAATTGGTGATTTGATTGTAACTGGGGTGACCCCACTTTCTCGTAACTACCGCTTTGGTAAGAATTTAGGGGAAGGGCTCTCTGCAGAGCAGGCAAAGGCAGAAATTGGAATGGTAGTAGAAGGGGAATATACCGTTCGTGCTGCTTATGAATTGATGAAAGGATCTTCTATTGTCCTGCCAATTACTGACAGTGTGTATAAGGTGTTAAATAAAGGTGCTTTACCAAAAGAAGCGATTCGTACGATCTTGCAATACAAAGCAGTGGTATAAATGTATTGAGCAAAACATTTTTTTATGCAGTGTCGAGGGTATGACACAAAGTAAAAATGATTTATTACTTGGAGAGCCCGTTGTAAGGGCTGCTGATATGGCAGCATTTGAGGGAGCGCTCATCGCAAAAGATCCTTGCTTGTCAGAAAAGTTTATGGATATTGCAGCCCTTGGGCTGATGAAAATATTTGAGAATAAGATCCTTGAGGAATTTTCTCCTGATAGGGTGGTATTACTGATTGGAAAAGGGAATAATGGTGGTGATGCTTTTGCTTTAGGATCATTACTATTACAAAGTGGTTATGAGGTGGTTGCCTATCAATTTTTCCCAGAAACATCTCCTTTATCTGAAAAAAAAGGAGAGTTTTATGAGAGACAAGGTGGGGAGCGAATTTTTTGTAATGCAGAAGAGATAGATATTGGTCCGCATGATTTGGTGGTGGATGGATTGCTTGGGACTGGCTTTTCAGGAAAAGTGAAAGGGGAGTTTGAGAGGGTGATCCATCGCTGTAATGCTCTTTCTCCTTATACTTATTCTATTGACATTCCATCTGGTGTAGATGGCAATACAGGAAAAGTGGAAGGAATTGCGATACAAGCAACACTTACTGCTTATTTAGGAGCCTTAAAAGTGGGACATTTGTTTGAAGAGGGCTATGAACATGTTGGGATGTTGCATTATGTAGATTTTGGCATGGATATAGAGGGAATTTCTTCTTATGCCTACCTTCCTAGTGAGGGTTTTTTACGTACTTTATTTCCAAAAAGGGGAAGATGTGTTCATAAATATCTTGTAGGAGAGGTTTCTGTTTTTGGTGGAACAAACGAAATGAGTGGGGCAACAAACCTTGCTTGCCTCTCTGCGTATCGTACAGGTGTGGGCTTGGTGAGGCATTTTTACTTAGAGGGGGTGCCGTGTAATGTAGTGGAAGCAATAAGTAAGAAGGTGGAGTTGGAAGCACTTACTGATGATACCATGAAATCTCGGGCACTATTGATTGGCCCAGGGCTAGGAAGAAGCGCGTCTGCAAAAAAACTGGTAGAGATTCTATGTAAAAGTAGTACGCATGCAATGGTAATAGATGCTGATGCGCTTGCTTTACTAGATACGCCTCCTAAAGGGGCTATTTTAACACCACACCAAGGGGAGCTAAGAGCTTTACTTGGTGTAGAAAAGATGGCTTCTATGGAAACATTGCTTGAAAGTGCGCAGAAGTATTGTGACAAGCATGAGGTAATTATTATATGTAAAGGGATGCCAACGATTATTCTTTCTCCAAAGAGAGAAAAGTATGTACAAGTTAGCGGTAATCCTGGGATGGCTACCGGTGGTTCTGGTGATGTGCTTTCTGGGATTTTAGTAGCACTTGTTGGTATGGGAATGGAGCCACATTCTGCTGCTTTGCTAGGAGTATATCTTCATGGGATGGCAGGCGATCTTGCGGGAGAAAATCTTTCTATGGCTTCGCTTATGGCAAGTGATATTATTGCTTCTTTGCCAGCTGTTCTTGCTTCTTTGTGATCTCTCGCCATTTATGAATTACAGAAGCTGCAAGAGGAGCTGCTTCTTTACCATGTGGCCCAAAACGTAAACCTACAACTACTACAAGGTCAGGCTCGCTATCTACCCTTTCTTCCGGATAGGAAATGGCGGTAAACCAGATATTTTTGGTGATGATAGGCGGCTGCTCTCTATCAAGGGTTGGGTTGTAGGCTATCTCTGCAGTAGAAGTTTTTCCTGCCATACTTTTCATCACTTTTCGATAGATAGATCGCTTGTATGGAGAGGTGATAAGAGATCCAATTGCAGAGATCCTTGCTGTTCCTTTGCTTTTGTTCACCACATTATACAAACTTTGCATGAGTGTTTGGTGTACAGGTTGTGGGATGTTAATAGAGGTGATGGTCTCTTTTTCCATTTTTTTGAGGTAAAAAGAGGGATCGTGTTCGTCCCCTTCTGGAAAAAGAGGAAAGAAGACACCAATGTTTTTATAGGCATGTTCATAGTTGCTGGATCCTTTATAAAGAAGGTTGAGAGGGTCTCTGGTCGGCTCAATATTGGCGATTGCTTTTACTATTTGTGGTTTTAATACCTCTCCATTATTTGCAAAGGCGGAAAGGGCTACGGCTGTTTGTAGTGGGGTGACGATTAAGGAGTGCTGGCCAATAGCAAAAGAGAACAAGGAGGTTTTATTAAGCAAGATATCCTCTGGTACAGCTCCTCTACATTCAAAGGGGAGGTCAATGCCCGTCTTTTTTCCAAATCCGAGTGTTTTTGCAGTATTGATAAGGCTCATAGGATCTTTAATCACATCGGAAGTGAGCAAACTATAGTATAGGTTAGAAGATTTTTCCATTGCAGATAAAAAGTCAATTTCACCAATATTTTGGTGTCCACGAGGAAGTCGCCCTCCTTTGTATATCCTTCGAATGGGGGAATAATTAAGGTGGTATCCTAAGATGGTATCTTTTTTGATTTTTGCGCTATAAGGAGGGGATTTATCGATGATGGTCATCGGGTTGAGAGGGAAGGTTCTTTTGGGGTGATCTTTGAAGTAGTCAGCAAGGGCTTCATATCCTACAAACACTTTAAAGCTGGAGCCAAGGGGAAGAAGGTCTGCAAAAGCAGCAGATTTACAAAAGCCAAACCCACTTCCTGGGTAGAATGCTCTTGCGAGGTCTTGTTCTGTTGCTTTTTTTCCCGACTTAAATGGGAAGTAGTATTTGCCATAGAGATTTCTACCTAGCTCTTTGTAGGAGCGCATGGTCTTTAAGTATGGAATGATTTGAGCATCGCTTAGTTTTTCTAAATGTTTTTTCAGCTTTTGATAGGATGGGTTGGTTCCTTCTAAACTTTTTTTAATGAGGGCTTGGAAATAAGGAAGGCGAATATCCCCTTTTTTTACAGGTGCTCCAACAGTAAGATAGGCTTGTAAAAACTCCCATTTATTGATCTCAAAAAATTGAAGGAATAATTTTTTTTCAATTTGTTGTAGGTAGGTAAGATAGGGTTTGGCATATCTTTTCTTGCTTTTTTCCTCTTCTCTTTTCCCTTTAAGATATTCTTTGAAGTAGGCTTTTCTCCAATCGGCAAATTCGTGTTCATGGAAGACTTTTTTTACCACTTCATATACTTCATTTTCGATAAGGGTTTTTGCGTTGGTAAATTCTTTATAGACAGCAAGGGATTCTTTCCCAGTTTCTGCCAGTAGTGAGTCATCGAATAAATGATTGGGGCAAAAGAGTCGTAATAAATCAAGGAGTAGAACTTTATCATCATTTTTATGGATATCTTGAAAAAAGGGAGTAATTTCTGTTTGTATTTCTTCTAAAAGAGAAGTTTTGCTGTTGATGGTGGCTAAAATCTCTTTTCTTTTCTCTTTAGAGGTTTGGTAGAAAGTGGAAATATCCTTTCTTTTGTGGAAAAGGGCATCCATCAATGGCTGCATTTCTTTTTCTTCAGAGAGAGAAAGAAGCATTTCCATGCAGTTTTGTAAGAAGTTTGCAGTATGAATATTTTGTATTTTTTTTAGCGCTTTTTTGATGGAGGAGTTTTTAGAAAGGATGGTGTCTAGGTAGAAGTGGTAGGAGAGTTCTTTTTTTTCACATGTTTCTTCTTTGGTGGTGACATTATAGAGGTCCTTTTCCAGAGGATAGATCCCGTCAAAGACTTTACCAATGTGGGAGGTGGTTTCTAGCCATTTTAACGCTTTATCTTTGGAGTTGGAGGTAAAGTCATTGGGATCAAATGTGGGGAATGATGCCATGGCTACGATCTCTCCTGTGGATGGAATCATCGCAATGATAGCTCCACCAGAAATCCATGGGGCGGGAATTTTATGGTGATTTTTTCCTGCGCGAGAAAATCCTTCTGCCCGTAGTTTTTCGCTGTCTGCTAAGAGCTGTTCGCAGTATTCTTGCAGCTCTGCTGAGATGGAGAGTAATACCCGTCTTCCTGGAATTTCTTCGTATGATTCTGGTAGTTTTTGTCGTCTTGATCCTTTGTGATTGACTAAGTAGAAATCTTTGCCAATGGAGCCTTTCAGCTCTGCATCAAATTGTTTTTCAATTCCATTTTTTCCAATCTTTGAATGTATGGTGTAGGACTTGTTTAGCAGGGAGGTTAAATCTTCTTTTACTTGCTTGATGGAACTATATCCTTTTGGAAGGGGCAAGAGTCCATCTTCTTTTTGATTGTTTAAATAGGTTTGCAAGTTTTGAATGGAGCTTTTGATGGCAAGATGCTCTTTTTCTCCGATAGCACCCATGTATCCTAGGATATGAGATCCTACTTTTCCAAGGGGATAGGTTCGTTTTTGCCCTATTCGCATAAAGAGGCCCGGATAACGTGCTTCTTTCATTTTTAGTTTATAATAGGTGTCTTCCGATATTTCATCCTTGAGGGAAAAGGGGGTGTTTGGAAAAAGGGAGGCTTTGGAGTAGATGATATCCTCAATATAAGCTGGATCATGATCGCAAAATGGAGCAAGGAAGCTGGCAAGGGCAGATATAGCCTCTTTACGTGGATAGATGCAGGTTTTTTTACCATTTTCATAAATAAATTTTCTTCTTGGGATGGCTTTGATGGGATCGTAAATTACAGAAATAGAATAGGAGATAGTGTTGATAGCCATGGGGATGTTGAAACGATCGCGTATGGTTCCGCGGTTGGGGTTTTTGACTACCGTTTTAAGGGCAGGGCGTTTTGCTTCTCTTTGGTGGTACTCACGCTGAATAATAGAAAGATAATAGATGCGAAGACCAAAAAGAACAAAGACACCTCCTAAGAAGAAAAGCAATCTTTGAATATGGAACGATATATCTCTCATAGCACGAATAAGCAGTAATCCTGTAATACTACTAAGAAAGGAATTTTTTTCACAGGGAAATAGCTTGCTTAATCTTTATAGAGGTAGATTTGCTAGAAAAATCCTTTCTAAAGGTGTGGATGGCTCCATTCTACCTTCTATTAAAGCCTCTACGTAAGATGAGTCTTGAATATAAACAAGAAGATCAAAATAACTACTAAAGCCTTTAGATGCTATTCTATGAACACTTCTACAAAATTTAGATTCGGTCATTATTCTATTCTTATATTGGATTATTGTGGAAAGGAGTTCTTCATTATCCTTATCAAAAGGAAATCGTAATAAATAATCTCTTTCTAAAACATCTAATATAAGCAATTTATGCTCAAATTCTGTAATAGTTTTGATCAATTTGTTCCATTTTGAAATAATTGCCGTGTTTTTTCTATAGCGTTTTTGTAATCTAAGCGCTGATTTATGTAGGGTGTCGATTCTTTTGATGTTTCGCTTTGCTACTGGGACATTGAAACTTATTAGATTTGAAAGGGTGGAGAAAAAAGGGTCTTTCCTTAAATGGCTTTTCTTCTTTATGAGATCACGGACGTATTTTCTAATATTTTCTTTTGTAAGTGAGGTGCATGAGAGCGCATTTTCCAGAGTGTTAAAGTTGGTTGGTTGAATTTTGAATTTAGGTTCACCTATTCTAGGTAGCGTAGATTCGTATAGGTAATCTTCATGGAGAAATTGTAAGAATGGTTTGTACTCACCTTCGTTGAAAGCTTGTACAAAACTTCTTAATGCTTTCATCCCTCGATTGAGCGACAAGAGTACAGGTGGGTGTATTTCTACCTCTGCTTCCGTAATATCCTTTTCTTCTTCCAGTTCCCCAAGGGTTATTTCACTGGATACATTTTCTTGAAAAGGCTGCATAAGCAGTTCGAAGAGCTCATTAATATGAGCATAATGAGCATATTCTACATCGCTTCTTTCTTTTTTTTTTTTCGCTCTTCAGAGTTATTGATAGCTACGAGCTCATCTACATTTTCAGATTCTGTGCTCCCTTCTTCGGTGATTCCAATCTCTTCTATTTCTTCTTCGTGGTGGTCATGACCATGCTTTTCTTTCTTTTTTTTCTCCTTTTCACCCGCATCAGCATACACAGAGTTTGTTGCGAG
>JAHZKV010000074.1 GCA_022600215.1 bacterium | reverse complement strand
TCGCGTAAAAAATCTAATACTGCATCATCAAGGGTGGTGCCTAATAAATGTATATCTTCCTTGCTTTTCATGTGAAATAAAGCAGTGTGTCCACCAGAAGCAATGAGGCCCACAGCTGGGAATGCTATATTTTCATAGTCGATAAAATTAGCGAAAAGATGCGCCTTTACATGATTTACCCCAATTACTGGGATGTTTAGAGCAAAGCCAAGGGCTTTTGCGCAATTAACTCCCATCAACAGTGCGCCAATTAAACCAGGGGAGCAGGCAACTGCAATTACATCAATATCTTTTTTGGTAAGGGAGGCTTCTTCTAGAGCTTGCTCCACCACAGGTAAAAGGTGATCAAGGTGTCTTCTTGCTGCAAGTTCTGGGAATACACCGCCAAACTCTTCGTGAAGGGTGGTTTGTGACAAGACAATATTTGACAGTAAACGCTCTCCATCATAGATAGCGGCTGCTGTTTCATCACAACTAGATTCAATTCCAAGGGTAATCATGCAACTAGTATAACTAGAATTAGACGATATCTACAAGCTCAATTGCAAAATTAAGGGTTTTTCCTGCAAGCTCTGGATTGGCATCTAGAGTGATCTTATCGCCATCAATAGTGGTAACTTTTGCCATCGTTTCAAACTCGTTGCCACCAATCATGAATTGCTGTCCTACAGAAAGCTCAATATCTTCTGGGAAATATTTTCTTTCCACTACTTGAACTAGATCTTTGGAGTATTCTCCATAAGCTTGTTTTGGGGGGATTTTTACGTCTTTCTTTTCACCAATAGCCATATCTAAACATGCTTTTTCAAAGCCTTCAATAACGGCTCCATCGCCAAGTTTAAATTGTAAAGGTTCGCGATCGTAGGAAGAGTCAAAAACTGTTCCATCTTCTAGTGTGCCTTTGTAGTGAATGTGAATGGTGTCGCCAGATGTTGCTTTTTTTGACATAAAAAAATCCTTTGTTGATGGTTTTTTACCTGTTAGGTGCTTCATGCACACGATGCTATCTTATCATATTTGTATTTATGAGCAAAGAGGAACTTTTGTTTCTATCTCCTCTATAGAAATATGACCTTCTCTTAGTAATTGATAATTGCCGTCTATAAAAGAGAGTATGGTAGAGGCAATATTTTCTTGTCCAGCCTCTCCTTCGACAAAGAGCGCATCATCTCCAAAATACTTTTCCGCCTCTTCCTTAGTGGTAATGGGGGCTTTTCCAGAAATATTTGCGGAGGTACAAATAAGGGGGCCACATTCTTCTATGATGGCTAATGTTTCTTTGTGGTTAGGGATGCGGAGGCCAATCATTTCACTTTGTTGTAGTAGGTGTTTTGGCAGTGTCTTTTTCCTTTTTAATAGAATGGTCATTCCCCGTTTCAAAAAAGGGATGATAGGGGAGAGTTCTTCCGTCGTAATATCAGAAAATAGAGAAATCATATTACAGTCATTAATAAGCACGGCCAGAGGCTTGTCCATTGGGCGCTTTTTTATAGTAAAAATTTTGTTATATGCTTTGGTGGAAAGATAGGATCCAGATAGTCCACAGACGGTGTCTGTAGGGTGCGCTATTACTCCGTCATTTTTTAAATATTGCTTTAACATGAGATCCATTCTAGCAGAAAAATAGAGATTTTTCAACTAGAATGGGGTGGAAAGTCAATGTTAGAAGGAGATGCCACCTTCTACAGTTAGGCCTTGCATAGAGTAATTGGTATAAGATTGAGAAGCGCCATTGATAAATTGGAACTGAGCAAAATGCTGGAAATAGGTTTGCATATCCCAAGAAACTGCTAAATGATATCCAATTTTGTCCATGCTTGATTCCCAAATTGCTCCAAGGCAGACTTCGACCATAACCTCTTGATCTTCGTGAGAATCTTTGTTGTTGGAAATGGTAGATAAGTCTGGATCTTCAGGGATGGTAGTAGTGCTGTAGCTAGTAGTACTTCTATTGGTAAGTAATAAAGACGCCCCAGAAGAAATGAAAAGCCCTAAGTTATCATTAAAGTGATAGGTAGATCTTGCGCCAGCATAGGGACCAATACCCCACCAATCTTGTGAATAGGAAGAATTGTTAGTTCCATCAGGAGAGGTTAAGTTAATAGTGTATCGAAGACTTTGTCTATCCCATGCGCCGAGTAAACCGAGCCATGGTTTGAAGTCTAGGAAGTTTCCTATAAACACTCTCTTCGAGAGGGTTCCATCAACGCGGTTGAATTGTACGTAATATTTAGACTCAGCGGAAGAGGCGCCGCTGCCTTGTGCTCCATACACAACATTTTCAAGGGTTCTGTTTGTCTTTAAAGAAGGGTCGTGTAAAAACCAGGTGTATTTTGCTTCGAGGCTCCACTTATCATGTTTGGTATCCAAAGCTCCTGCAACTTTAAAGCCGCTTACTGCAAAAGATTTTGCGGTAAGATCATTTCCAGTAGCGCCTGCTGTGGTAGCATATCCTGAATCATAGATGGTGATATTGTTGTAAGGGACCCAAAGTGTATATGCAGCAGAAAGAGAGAAATCATATTCTTCATGTCCGCCAAGAGGTTTGGCAGGAAGAGAGCTTTTCTCTTTTGGGATGTTTTTATGTTTAGGTGTAGTTGCTTTTTGTTCTGGTGTGATGATTTCTTGTGCAGAGAGCAGGCTGCATAATGTGCAGGCAAGAAGTAGGTGTTTCATTGACATTTATAATTCTCCATTAATTAGTTCTTTTTATTGTACTTTATAGAAAAGAGTAACAAATGTCAAAAAGATTCATTAGTAAAAAAAGATTCTTTTAGTTATAGTACTTGCTAATTTTGGAGGGAAGATGATTGGTGTAATTTATGGAGGCGTATCTTTAGAGCATGATGTTTCAGTAGGTAGTGCAAAAGATATAATACAAGCTCTTGAAGCCAAAGGCTTTTACCTTCGAAAAGATGGGGAGTGGGAGGTTGATGGGGAAGTGGTATCCAATGTAGTTCCACTCTTGAAGGAATGTAAAAAAGTCATTCCTATGATTCATGGTTCTTTCGGAGAAAATGGAGTGCTTCAAGGTTTTTTGGAGATGAATGGCATTGCCTATGTGGGTTGCAAGGTATCAAGTTCTGCTCTTTGTATGGATAAAGATCTTACTAAACGCGTGCTAGAAAGTCATGGTGTGAAGACTACTCCTTTTACTACTGTTTTTTCTTTAGAAGAAGCAAGAAGGATGGAAATTTCTCTTCCATGTGTGATTAAAGCCGCCTCTTTAGGGTCTAGTTTTGGTGTCTACAAAGTAGAGAAAGATCCGATGATCTATTTTGAAAAAGCCTTTGCTCTTTGTGAAAAAGTATTGGTAGAGGAAGTGGTAGAAGGGAGAGAGCTGTGGGTAAGTGCATTGGAAGATGGTGATCAATTAATTCTTTCTGATCCTTGTGAAATTGTTCCAAGAGGAGAGGTTTTTACCTATGAAAATAAATACTTAGAAGAAGATGGAGCAACGTACCATGTTCCTGCAAGAGATGTGGATCAGGTGTTGCTAAAAGAGATATGCACGAAAGTGTTTCAGGTTTTAGGGTGTAGAGGAATGGCTCGAATAGATCTCTTTTTGACAACAGAGGGAAATGTCTTAGTAAATGAGGTAAATACTATTCCTGGGTTTCGTAAAAAGAGTTTATTTCCGAAAGCTTTGATTGCAAAGGGGTATTCCTATAAAGAAATACTTAGTTGTCTCTTAGAGGGATCTCTTTGTGTTGGTCTATAGTTTCATAAAAAAAATAAAGGGTAAAAAATGAGTATTACAAAGTTTGCAGAAGCTGCCCTAGTCCCTACTATAGCTACTAGTATAGCGGGGTATTATGGGTTGAGAAGGATAGAAAATAGAGTTTTATCTACTTCTCAGCGTTCTACAGCAGAAAAAGTTGTTGTTGTATCATTGGTTCGCATAAATTTTATTGTATTAGGATATAAACTGTTAATGGGGCTGTCTGTTACTACGGCAAAACTGTATATGGGAGGTGTTTCTTTTGTGCTCCTCGGGGTTCTTGATTTAATAGCAACTTTAGGTGTGCAAGAGGATATAGTCAGTGAAGATTCATCCAAAGAAGATATAAGGATGCTTAGGGTTACATCTCTTGTGGTAACGGCTAGTACAGGTAGTTTTCTCTTAATGGGGTTGTTTTCTCCACTGTCAACTTTATCTGTCTCTAAAGGCTATCCTTCTGTCGTATTCATCATTCTTCATGTAGTGCCTCTATCGCTAGAGTATTTTTCTCAAATATCGAAGGAGCAAAAAGAGCGCGCTATTCAAATTATAGATATGGTTGCTTTAGGGGTTGTTGCAGTTTATGCCGATCGATGGGTAAGGGTGGCTGTATTAAGTATTCCAATTATAAAGATGATCTTTAGAGGAAATGGGAGTGAAGTAGCAAGAGAAGTTTTTAAGAGTGGTTGTTATTCAAGTTCTTTGGCAATTCCTCATACGGAGGATTGGACTTTTCAAGCAAATCGTAAACGCTTTGATCCATATCAAGGAAGAGAAAGAGAGATGAAAGAGCTAAAAACTCGATTAAGCACAGGGCTTTGTTCTCTTCTTGTAGGGGAAAAAGGTAGTGGAAAAACAGCAGCAATGGAGTCTTTGGCAAATGATTTGGTGGATGGAAGTGTCTCTCCTTATTTGAAAGGGGCACGTCTTTTATATGTGAACTTAGGAAGTTTAGCTGCTACAGGGGGATATGCAGGAAGGATAAATTCTCATCTTGAGGCTATTATTGATGGTGTAAAGAAATATCCAGGGAAAGTGATTTTGTTTATGGATGAAGGTCATATATTATCAGGATTGGGAACTCATCAAGGAAATAGTAATAATGATATAAAGCAGTTTATGAAAACAGCTATGTCAAGGAAACAGCTAACAATAGTAGTTGCTACTACACTAGGGGAATTAAAATTATTAGAAAAAGATCCTCCTTTTATGTCGCGTCTTGGAGATCCCATTTTGATGATGCCTTTATCTCCTGAAAAAATGCAGGAAATTATAGATGAATATGTCAAATTGTTAGAAAAAAGGGAGTATGTGTGCTTTAACGAGGGAGTAGTAGAGGCTATATGCAATTATACTTCTGATCAAGGTATAGCAGATTTGCGTCGCGCAAAGCATATGTTGGAATATTTTGCACGAGAAGCAAGAGAGGGGAAAAGGCTTATTACAGTTGATGTCGTACAAAAGAGGTTTCAGCTGTTGGAAGAGCGCAAAGCTTATATGGAAAAGCATAGGGATGCTGCAAGATTGTTAGATCCGAGGTTGCAGCTCTTCAGGCTTGTACAACCATAGTGTTATGTTTAAGGTGAAATGAACATAAAAAAAGAGCGCAAATGATTATTTGCGCTCTTTTTTTATGGTATATACAGTTTGCTTAGAAGCTGATTCTTCCGCTCACTGTCAAACCTTGCATAGAATAATCTACGAAGTTTTGTATAAGGTCACTGTATACTGGGAAAGAGATATGCTCTAAGTAAGTTTGCATTTCCCATGCAAGATCCACACGGAAAGCTACTTCATCCCACATCATATCCCAACGCATCCCTAAAGAGAGTTCAAACATTGGTTCCACGTTATGAGGCGTGTATCTATTCGCTCCATAGAAGCCAAATGTAGGGCTACTTGCATCGGTATATGCATGGTGTTGCGCATACAAAATTGCCGCACCTGATTGGATGAATAATCCAATGTTATCCGTAAAGCAATAGGTTGCTTCTCCACCAGCATAAGGTCCAACGCCCCACCAGTCTTGTTTCATTTTAGTTTCTGTGACGGAGATGACACTTCCAAGAAGAGATTCGTTATTTGCTTTTACAAATTGCGAATCCCATGCGCCAAGAAGACCAAGCCAAGGTCTAAATACTACATAGTCACCAATAAAGTAATTTCTGTTGATGCAGGCATCTACTCTATTAAAGAAGACATAGTAACGAGAATCAAGGTAGTTGATCTGCGCTTCTATTCCACCCCAAGCTATGTAATTATAATCAGATGATACGTTTGGAGATCTTTTTAGGCCTGGGTTGTGCAAGAACCATGTATAGTTTGCACGTGCATGCCACCCATCATGAAAAAGATTTGTACCTGCAGATACTTTAAAACCACTTACTCCTTGAGTTGCAGGACTTAGCGTGTTTCCACGTTCAGTAGCTCTACCCTTACCAAACGCAAGTGCTAATGCAGAGTTGTATGGTAACCAGTAAGTGTAAGACGCCCCAACAAAGAAGTTAAGGTTGTCCTCCCTTTGACCAAGTGGCTGTGCAGGAGGTACGCGATGATCTCTTCCATAGCCAGGCTTGTTAGGGTTATTTTCGTGATGCATCTCTTCTGCGGTAACTTGCGTTGTAAAGCAAGTGGCTGCAGTAAGGAATGCAATTGATATTTTTGTATATTTCGACATATATTCATCCCTTTTGTGTTGTAAAAACATTCAAATATCTTAGGTCAATAAATGAATGCAGTCAATCAAAAAAAAATTCCACTTAAGGAAAAGTTGTAAATTTCTTTTTTGTTGGGAATTTTTTTTTGTAGGTAAAAGCAATTACGTAGAAGAAAGTTGTTTTGTTTTTAATCTATTTGGTTTATTTGCAGGTTATGAAGAAAAAAACATTGTTAATTTTACTTTTATTATCATCTTGTTCACTTCGAGATAATGGTCCACCACCCAGAGAGGAGGTCTCTTTAGATTGTATTTCCAGCGAGGCAATTGACTCAGATTTGTTTACGTATGGGGATTATCCAGAGATCAATTGGTGGGAAGAGTTAAAAGATGATGCTCTTTCTTGTTTAATTGAAAGTGCTCTAGCAGAAAATCCAGGGTTGATGGGCACAAAAAAAAGAGTGGAGGTAGCCAATCAAGAGGCGTTGATGGTGAGATCACTTCTTTTTCCACAGGTGTCAGGGCTTTTTCAATACCTTTGGCTCTATTTGGTAGATGCCCATTTTATCCAAGAGCTTTTGCCAGCGCTTTCTAATTCCAACTTTTTGTACAACCTCATGTTTAACTTTAGCTATGAATTTGACTTTTGGGGGAAGAACAAAAAAAAGTATGAAGCGGCTCTTGGGTCGGCCAAAGCAACTCGTTTTCAATATGAGGAGGCAAAAGTCATCCTTTCCACCAGCATAGCCACCAGTTATTACAACTTAGTGGCGATGAAAGCAAAAAAAATGGTGCTGGATCAAATTCTTTCCAACAAAGAAAAGCTCTTTTCGTTAATCGCTCTTCGTAAAAAGAATCGTATTGATAGCAAGATGGATGAGTATACCTACTTGCAAAAAGTGAAGGCGATGGAAGATGCTGTCACTGCGATTAATTCAGAAATTGCATTAGAGCAGTCTTTAATCAATATCTTGGCGGGAAGAAATCCACAAGAGGTGGTGGAGACAATAGAGGTTTATCAAGCTTTTGATTATAAGGTGGAGATGCCAGAAAAGATTACTTCTACCCTTTTAGCAAGAAGGCCAGATTTATTGGCATCCTTATGGATTACGAAGAAAAATGCATTAGATGTTGGTGTTTCTATTACTAATTTTTTACCAACGGTCACCCTGCTTGAGGGGCCAGCATTTATTTCCAATACAGGAGCAAAGCTTTTCAATGAGGATTCATTTGCAAATGTATTATTCCCAGAGGTAAGTCAGCCTCTTTTTACAGGAGGGAGGCTTCTTGCAGGATGGAAAAAAAGTGTAGTTGCATACAAAGCTTCTGTGGATGACTTTAATAATCTTTTCTTGCAGGCTGCAAAAGAGGTGTTTGATGCTATCACCACTTATATAGCAAGTGAAGAGCGTAGTAAGGAACAACAAGAAAAGTTAGAGCTTGCTAAAAAGAATTATGAATTAGAGTATCTGCGTTTTCAAAATGGGATCTCTTCCATGCTTCCAGTGCTAAATTATGATGAAATTTTCTTAGAGAATAAAGTGATGATGATTGAAAAAGAGAGAGCAAAAAGACTTGCCTACATCTCTTTTATAAAATCATTAGGCGGAGGCTTTGCTCCAAAAAAAGGGGATTTGGTAGAAAGTGAAAAATAAGAAGGGTCTCATTATTTTCTCTGCTATAGTTCTCCTTATTGGGGTAATTGTATTTTGTTGGTGGATATTTTTTGGTAGGTTTGAAGATTTTACTCGCGATGCCTATGTGAATGGAAACCAAGTAAGGCTTACCTCCCAAGTGTCGGGCTTTGTCTCTGCGGTATATTGCAATGAAACAGAGTATGTCAAGCAAGGGCAAGTGTTAGTTGAGCTGGATAAGACAGATAAAGAGATAGCCTATCATTCATCCCTTGCATCTTTAGGATCAGCTGTTCGATCGGTTACGCAGATGTTTGAAAATGTTTATACCCTTGCAGCTATAGTAAAGGAAAGGGAGGCACTTTTAGTAAAAGCAGAGATTGATTTTCATGATAGGGAGGCGGTAATAGCAAGTGGCGCAGTCTCTATGGAGGATTTCATTAATGCAAAGACTAATTTAGAGGCAAGTCTTAGTTCGTTAGAAGCAGCAAGATTTAACTTACGGAAAGCCATTTCCTTGGTAGAAAATACTACGGTGCGTACCCATCCTCATGTAAAGTCTGCAATAGAGAAAGTAAAGCATGGATATGTAAACTTGAATCGCTGTGTTATAAAAGCGCCAGCATCAGGGCTTGTTGCTCAACGAACAGTGCAAGTTGGGGAGTCTATAACTACAGCAACACCTCTTTTGGCAATCGTTCCTTTAAATCAGATATGGGTCAATGCTAACTTTAAAGAGATACACATGAAGCATATTCGGATTGGGCAAGAGGTTTCGATGACTTCTGATTTTTATGGCAGTTCCGTAGTGTATCGAGGAAGAGTTTTGGGGATTGCTGGGGGGACAGGGGCGGTATTTTCTCCGCTACCTCCACAAAATGCCACAGGAAACTGGATTAAAATTGTACAAAGGGTGCCGGTGCGTGTAAGTCTTCCTGAACAGGTGTTGATGAAGTATCCTTTGCGACTTGGTCTTTCGATGAATGTAACAGTTAGTGTAAAAGATGTGGAAGGGAGAAAAGTTCCTGAGCCAATTACTGCAAAAAAGCCTATTTATGAAACCAAAGTGTTTAGTGAGCAAGAAGAGGGAGTGGATGTTGTCATCGAAAAGGTGCTCAAAGAAAATGAGAGTTTTGTAGGAATGATCTCTGAGGAGGTGAAGCTTCTTGGAACAAAGCGTAGATAATACCGACATTGATATGACTACCATGCAGAAGATGGTGCTCTCCTTTGCTCTATGCCTTGTTGCATTTATGTTTGTTCTTGATTATACCATCGCAAATGTGGCAGTACCATACATTGCTGGTGGGCTTGGGGTAAGTAGTAGTCAGGGAACCTATGTGATTACTTTTTTCTCGGTAGGAAATGCAATTTTTTTGCCAATGACTTCCTGGTTGGTAAAGATTTATGGGGATAGCAAGGTGGTGATATGGGCAACTATTTTATTTACCTTTTTCTCTTTTACTTGTGCTGCTGCGCCAAATTTATATGTATTGGTCGTTTCTAGGTTTTTGCAAGGGGCGGCGGCTGGACCTCTTCTCCCGTTATCTCAAGGTATTTTGACTAAGCTTTTTAGAACAAAGGTACAAAAAATTTCTACCATTTTTTCGATGATCATCATGATTGCCCCAGTAATAGGACCGGTGATTGGAGGATATATTTGTATCAACTATTTATGGAGATGGATTTTTTATATCAATATCCCTGTTGGAGCGATAAGCGTGGTGTTGATGTTGTTAAATATCAAGGGGCTTAAAAGTAAGACAGAGAAGGTAGGCTTTGATTGGTTTACCTTCATGTTGCTGCTAGTTGGGATGACTTGTTTACAGCTCTTTTTGGATAAAGGGCAGCAGTGGGATTGGTGGTTATCTGATCGGGTATGGGTTTTGAGTTTGATTGCTCTTTTGTCTATTTGCTATATTCTTATTTGGAGTTTTTCTTATGAAAAGCCCTTATTTCAACTATATCTTTTTAAGAAAAGGCTTTTTGCTCTTTCTTGTATTTTGATCTTTTTTGCCTATTCGTTGTACTTTGCTATTGTAGTAGTATTTCCATTATGGTTAGAAGATGTGATGGGGTATACGGCATATAAAGCAGGTCTTGCAGTAGCACCAATGGGAGTAGGGGCTCTTATGGGGGCTGCGATCGTAGGAAAAAATATTTCTAAGTTTCGTCCTATTTACTTTATTATGATAGGTATGTTTATTATGTCTCTTGCCTGTTTTTATGCGGCAAATTTCCCTCCAGGAGTTAGCTTTTATCATATTGCTATGTCACGAGTGGTTCTTGGATTTGGGCTTGCATTTTGGATGATTCCTGTTATTTCTATGGTTTCTAATTCGCTTGATGATAGTGAGCTCCCTTCTGGCTTGGGGATTTTTCATTTCCTTCGTGCTCTTTCTGGCGGGATAGGAACTGCAGTTTATGTTACGATGTATCAAAGGAGGGGAATCCATCAATGGCAAAATATTGCCTATACCTTTAATGATTATCGAATCAGCGATCGAGTGTATCAAAAGGAAATTGCAGCGCTTATACCAGACGCTACATCTGCAAAATATTACTTGGGTGAGGTGGTTTCCTCTCAGGCAACGACTTTTGGATTTGTGGAAATCAATAATTTGATGGCCTATGTTTGTTTAGCCTTGATGCTGCTTTGTTTGTTTGCAGTAAAAAAGCCGAAGAAGAAAGAGGAAAGTACTACAAAATAAAGGATTTTTGTAGTAGAATGTATACATGGAAATCCGTGAATTCCCCAGCGCTGCAGAGCTTACCAATAATACATCTGATACGTCTATTACTAATGTAACGTATATTGGGCCAGAAAAGTTTGATAGAAATTATCTTTCTTTGCCCGCTGAAGTACCACGAAAAGTGGAAATTGCTGATCTTGAGAAAATTTTGGATTCTGCTACTGCACGCCTTTTTGAGATAGAGAGCACCTCTTTTGTTTGCTTTGCCCCTCCTCCTATGTATGCCCTTAAAGATTTATTTCGTGGATCGGTATTACCAGAGATTAATAGTCATGAAGTAATTGCTGCAATTGATGAAAAAGGGGATGGCGAGCAGCAAAGAGATAAAGACGAAGAGGAACAGGAAGAAGAGGCGATTTTAGGTCTTGCTTATACTATTTTGAAATTAGAAGATATTCATCTATCTATTCGCCTTGCCATGAAAAGCTTGGCAAAAGCTTAGTGCGTTTTTTAGTTACTGTTATTTAAATTATCCACAATATGTGGTCTCACAAAAATAATTAGGCTCTTTTTGACCTCTACTTCTTTTTCATAAGTAAATAGACGTCCAAGGAGTGGAATGCTGCTAATAATTGGTGGACCTGTTTTTCTTCGCATCTTTGCTTTACGTGTCATTCCAGAAAGAGCAAGGAAGTGATCATTTGGAACGTGTGCTTCGGTGGTCATTTGTGTTTTAGAAGTTTTGATGCCAGAAAGATTAGTAGCGTTATCGATTAGGTGGCTGTGACTTTCGGTGATCTTCTCATCGATTGTGAGGGTGATGACACCTGAATCGCTGATCATAGGGACAATGCTTAATGAGACACCAATATCTTTGTATTGAATATTCGAAGTGCGTCTTTCATTAGCGCCTGTTAGCTCAATTACAGAGCCAGCAAAAGGGATGTTATCGCCTTCAAAAATAGTAGAGAGTTTATTTTCTCTAGCTAGTATCTTTTGGTTGAGTACGATAGAAGTTTTAGTGGTAGTATTGAGGTATTTAACAAAGGAGGAGAGTTCGCTAAATATCTTCTTCCCATTGACAATCACATCTCCTATGATACCGCTACTTAAGCCTTGTGATAGGGAGTCTTTGCAGGCAGTAAGCACATCAGCAGAAGGCGTATTTTGCCAAGAGACACCATAGTCGCCTCCTTTATTGAGATCTGTTTCGATCACAAGTACTTCTACATAGACTTGTTTTAATGGGGTGTCTAATTTTTCGATTAAAGCGGTGAGTCTTTCTTGTGTTTTGTCATCGGAGGAGTAGAAAAGGGAATTGGAAGTTTTTACCCACTGCATGGAAGCGATAGCACCTTTTAGAAGAGCGTCGGATTTGATAGACATTTGCAAGGAGCCTGTAGCTTGCTTGAGGAGGGGCATAATCTCTTCGCCTGAGTGATAACGAAGTTTGTGCGTATGGAAGGTGACCTCGGCGGAAGAGTGAGGCTGCTGGTTTTTATCAGGATCTATCTTTTTAATTACATACGAGCCCCCATCAAAAGTTGCTTCTAAATCATATTCCCTTAAAAGAGAAAAAAGGTCTTTTAGCAGCTCCTCAGAGCTGCGCGCACGATGAGAAATGAAGACTACCTCGAAATCAAGAAGTTCTTGTTCTGCGATGAAGTTTACCTTGGCTACTTTTCCTGTATATCTTAAGAGTTCTACAAGGGAAATTTTAGGAAAGGAGCAAACATGTTCTTGCTCGCTAAAAATAAATG
>JAHZKV010000073.1 GCA_022600215.1 bacterium | reverse complement strand
TTCTTTAATTGTCTCTGCACTTCTCTTTCCAATAGGAAAAATCTTTGCCTATACCAGATGGGATCTGTCCATGTTTAGTGTGTGGAAGGTTCTCTTGATGCTTGTTACCTCCAATATTTTCTTCGGATTTTTTGCCCTTTGGCTCTCTAGCGTTATTGATGGAATGTCTAATTTGAATAGCTTGTGGCGACGATATATTGCTCCTATTTGGCTCTTTGGTGGTTATGTGTATTCTTGGCATACTGCATATCAGATGAGCCCCATTTTTGCTTGGGTAAGCTTGATCAACCCGATGATCTATGTGATGGAGGGGATGCGTTCTGCTGCACTTGGAGCGGAAGGGTATTTGCCATTTTGGCTTTGCTTTTCTATGCTTTGGTTTTTTATTATTGTTTGTGGAACGCAAGCAATTAAAAAGATGAAGGTAAAATTGGATTGTATCTAGATTTTTAATCTTTCTTCTTATATGGATGGAGGGGTACCAAAGGATATAAAATGAAGAAAATTTTACTCGCTGCATGTCTAATACCTAACCTTGCTTTTTGCGCTTTAGCGCCGCTGTCGCAAAGTATTCGTGAAATTACTGCAATCTTATCTTATCCAACGCTAGAAGATCACCTTTCCCCATCTTATTCTATTGAAGATATCAAGAAGGTGGATGAAGGGTATTTGATTGTTACCAAATCACAGGCGCTCAAGGTAAAGGTGCAATATGATGCAAAAAAGCGTATTGGTGCAAAAAAGTTTACCCTCCACTTTGAGCAGCCTATGCCGCTTCATTCTAACGATTGCGGATGTAGCTCTTAAGTTACTTTTAGAATAGATTTTTTGAGTCCTATAGCTATTGTAATGTGTATTTTTTAACCTAGAAAAAGAGAGTGTAAATATTCTTTTAAGAACTTTTTTTGAAAAAAGAAAAGGTAGCTTTATTGAGGCAATTTTGCTAAAATAGCAAATTCGTTGTATTACATATAGGATCCTCTTTGGCAAGGAAAACGAAGAAAAATAAATTAGAAACGCCCTGGTCTAACATTGGGGATGTTTTACCTTCCGTTTTAAGTTCTATTGTCAAAAAGAAAAATGCACGTCCAAAAAATTTAGACTCTGTTTTACGAGGAGTTATTGATCAAAAATATGTAAAATATACAAAAGCTATGAAAGTAGAAGGTGACACTTTATATGTTAAGGTGCTCTCTTCTGCTCTATATTCAGAGTTGGTAATGATGGGAACCGATGATTTGGTTTCTAAAATTCAGCAACTTGGATCTTTCCCCTCTATTAAAAGAGTGGTGTACCGGAGGTAAGTAACAAGGCAATGACTATCATGAAAGAAGAAAAAAACAAAAAGAAAAAAGAGTATGATGCAAGTAGTATCACTGTATTAGAAGGTTTAGAAGCAGTTCGTGAAAGACCTGGTATGTACATAGGAGATACAGCAAGTGCTGGATTGCACCAATGTGTTTACGAGGTGGTAGACAACTGTATTGATGAGGCGATGGCAGGATTTTGTAGCGAAATCAATGTTACCTTGAAAGAAGATGGTTCTTGCGCCGTAACGGACAATGGTCGAGGTATTCCAGTTGGGAAGCATGAAGATCAGTCTAAGAAGCAGGGAAGGGATGTTTCTGCGGCCGAAGTGGTAATGACAGTGTTGCATGCTGGTGGAAAGTTTGACAAAGATACCTATAAAGTATCTGGTGGATTGCACGGGGTAGGGGTTTCTTGCGTAAATGCAGTATCAAAAAAGCTTACTCTGGATATCCACAAAGATGGAGAGCAGTATGAGTTAGAGTTTTCTCGAGGTAAAGTAGTTAAGCCATTAACTAAAAAAGGGAAGACAGAAAATCGTGGAACAACGGTGCAGTTTTACCCAGATGATCAAATGTTCTCTGTAATGGAATTTGACTATAATACGGTACACAATCGCTTAAGAGAGCTTGCTTTCTTAAACAAAGGATTGACTATTACTTTAGTAGATGAAAGATCTACCGAACATGAAGATGTTTCTTTTAACTATGAAGGGGGGATCTCCTCTTTTGTTCAGTATTTGAATGAAAGCAAAGCACCTTTATTTGATGAGCCAATTTATATTTCAGGATCAAGAGAAACCCATGACGGGACTATTGAATTTGAAGTAGCGATGCAGTGGAATAGCACTTATACAGAAACTATTTTCTCTTATGTGAACAACATTGCAACCAGACAAGGGGGAACGCACCTTTCTGGTTTCTCATCAGCAGTAACCAGAGTGTTAAATAGCTACGTGAAAGGGCATAATTTGCTCAAAAACTTCAAGACTTCCATCACTGGAGAAGATGTTCGAGAAGGGATGACCGCTATTATTTCCGTAAAGGTACCAAATCCACAGTTTGAAGGGCAGACGAAACAGCGTCTTGGAAACAGCGATGTTGGCTCAGCTGCGCAGCAAATTGCTGGGGAGACTTTCTCTACCTTTTTAGAAGAAAATCCATCGGTAGCAAAAGTAATTGTGGAAAAAGCGGCCCTTGCTTCACAAGCTAGAGAAGCAGCTAGAAAGGCAAGAGAGCTTACTCAAAGAAAATCAGCGCTAGACACAGCAAGGCTTCCTGGTAAGCTTACCGATTGTAGTGAAAAAGATCCTGAGCTTTGCGAGATTTACATTGTTGAGGGAGACTCTGCGGGTGGATCGGCAAAGGGAGGGCGTGATCGTCGTACTCAAGCGATTTTACCAATTCGTGGTAAGATTTTGAATATTGAAAAGTCGCGTCTGCAAAAAGTATTGCAGAATAAGGAAGTGGGAGCGATGATTTCAGCCTTTGGGTGCGGAATCGGAAAAGATAACTTCCATCCAGAAAAGCTTCGTTATCATAAAATTATCATCATGACGGATGCTGATGTAGATGGATCGCACATTAGAACGCTCTTATTGACTTTCTTTTTCCGACATATGCTTGCACTCATCGAGAATGGGCATATTTATATTGCAAGACCGCCCCTATTTAGAGTAGCGCGTAAAAAGCAATTCCAATATATCCACTCCGAAGAGGAGATGGATGATTATTTGATTTCTCTTGGAGTAAGTGATATTTCATTTAGGCTTGCATCGACGGAAAAAGTGCTCGATAAAGCAGAGACGAAAGAGTTTTTAGATATGATCATGGGCGTAGAAGGGTTGATTAGCACCCTTGAGAAAAAAGGTGTCGTTTTCAAAGAATTCCTCGCAGCAAGAAATGAAGAAGGAGTTCTTCCTCAGTTCCTTGTGCATATTGATGGAAAGCAGTCGTATGTATACTCCACAGAAGAGTTCAAAGAATTAAGAGAGCGAGATGCAGCCTCCCAAAAAGCTGCCTTTACCGATGCTTTGACCGATGATGATCCAGAAAGAGAGGCTAAGATAGAAGGTTTTGTAGCAAAACCTCTTTCTTACCTAGAGCTTTATAAGAAAGAGACGCTAGATAATCTAAATAAAATATTTGCCGATCATTCCTTGACTATTGGTCAGTATTTCAATGATGAAGGAAAGATCTTAGATATTATAGATGAAGAAGGAACAGCTCTTCCTTACCATACGCTCAAGGAGATCATCAGTGAGATACGAGTAAATGGTCGTAAGGGAATTGAAATACAGCGGTATAAAGGTCTTGGTGAGATGAATGCTGACCAGCTTTGGGAGACTACGATGGATCCTGAAAAACGTACGCTGGTAAAGGTGGCAATTCAAGATGCAGCCGATGCAGATAAGATGTTTACCGTA
>JAHZKV010000009.1 GCA_022600215.1 bacterium | reverse complement strand
ATCTTTTTTGAGCTTTCCACGAACAGAGCTCCACCATTTACTCCATTCCTCTTCAGGAATAACCAGCCCTTCCATCTCTTCCCGAATTTCAAAAGCGGTCTTATCACCTAAATCTCTTAGTAAAAGTTTAATAGAGTCAATAGGATTGAGCTTAGCAAAGGCCTCAAATTTTTCAGGATCGCCAAATCTTCTCGCTAAAAAGTGCTCGGAAGACATTACCGTTAAAATTTTAAATGCATTTTTAAAGCTAATATCTTTTACATCAGAAACATTTTCAAACTCTATAGATACCTCTCTTCGCAAGAAAGAGATATCCATCACCTCTCCAACACCCCAGCTTCCTTCATGAAAACAAAAATTTCCTTTTTGCATGTGTATCAAAAGCTCGAAATTCCGAATGCATCCTCTAAAATCATCTCCATCGCGAAGCCCAGTAATCTTCAACAGCTCAGGGAAAATATCAATCATTCCATACTTTTCTTTTAAGTAAGTATGGGCAATTTCCGCATACGCTGCACTATTGGTGGTTTGGATATCAAATATTAATTTTAGTACCTCTGTTTTATCGGCGCTATCTGGCAACTCTTTCCAAAGATCCAGTCCTTCCACTACATACTCACCAAAACCTTGTGCTAAACTACTCTCTTTGACCGCTTCTAGCATCAAGCGCATTTCTTTTGGATCGACTTCATCGCTCATGCAGTACTCCTGCCACAAAGAAACAGCAACAGGTAAATTGTTATCTTGGATATGTTTTTGAAATTGCTCGTAATATGCCACTATCTATAAACCTTATTTCTTGAAAAATTAATACTTAGATTATATGGTAAATAGCGATTAGACGCAATTGTAGATTCACTATGGGCTCTCTCTCTTTGACCAAAGGTCTTAACCTTCCCTTTAAAAACGGTGCAGATTTTTCCACTGTAAGAGAAATCTCTACCACCAAAGTAAGCGTGGACCTCTCTCCCTATCAGTATCTACACTTAAAATGTGAAAAAAAAGAGGGCGATTCTATCAATGCTGGGCAAGTCCTTGCACATGATATACATGAGGAAGAGCGTGTCTATCTTTCCCCCTTTTCAGGAAAAATTTTAAAGATTGAAAGAGGGCAGCGCCGTAGAATTACTGCTATTGAGATAGAATTAGAAGAGGCAAGTGTTACCTCGAAAAAAGAAAAAAGACCCCTCCTACCTAAAAAAGGGGAGTTTTCGCTAAAAGACCTCTTAAAAAGTGGTTTTTCCTTCTTTATTCATAAAAGACCCTTTCATCGAATCATTGGAAAAGACGATGTTCCGAGAAGTATTTTTATCCACGCCATTACTTCTGCACCCTATACTCCCTCCTTTTCTCATCTATATAAATCCCACAAAGAGCTTTTTCAAAAAGGGATAGACTTACTTGCTACTTTTGCTGGTGTTCATCTCATCCAAAATGAAGAAATTTTTGAAGAAGTAGAAAATGTAACAATGCATAAAGGAAATGGTCCCCATCCCATTGAAAATGCCTCCCTCCACATTGCTGCTTTTGACCCCATCACCTCTAGCAAAGATGTGGTATGGTCACTTGATGTACTGGATGTATTGCATATTGGATCCCTCTTAGAACATTGGCACCCATTCACCAAAACGATGGTGGCCATTGCTGGAGATGGTTTTGAGACAAAAGATCGCTGTCTTGTTTCTACCTTTATTGGCGCCTCAATAGAAGAAATTACTGGGAATAGAGAAAATATCATTGCTGGGGATCCCCTCACAGGTACTCTTGGGGCAAAGTACCTTCGCGGAAAAGATCGAGTAATCACTTCCTTCCAAAAAAAGGAGCATGGCGAATTTTTTCCATTCTTAAAGCTTGGATGGAGCAAACCCACCCAAACAAAAGCATATCTATCTGGCCTCCTTCGAAGAAAAAATCTTGCTCCCCGCTTTGAAACTTTTGGAGAAGAGCGCCCCTTTATCGTCAAAGATATCTACCAAAAATATTTTCCCCTTAAAATTTATATTGAACCGCTCATTAAAGCTATGCTAGCCAAAGATTATGAACTCGCAATCAAGCTGGGGCTCTTAGAGGTGGACACCCCTGATTTTGCAATATGCGAATACATGTGCCCTTCTAAAATCGCGCTCATGGAGCTTTTTGAAGCTACGAAAAATGAATACCTCTCTTCCTTGTAAATATATGTGACGCTATTTATAATACATCCGAACTATCGGAGGAAAATATGGGTACCACTTCAGAAAAATTTACTGAGCAAGAAGAGGAGCTTCTCCAAAACTACGTAACAAGCTTAAAGGGCAATATCTTTGTCTTAAAAAACCTTCCCGAAGTGATAAAAGGAGCCTTGTTTTCCAGATACTCCAGATCCACCCTTGGTCTTCGATCCCTTTTGCTAAAAGACTTTATCGCTAAAGAGGAAATGCTCTTTAATGAAATTTCAGGAAAAGGGCCAGAAAATCAAGCGCTAGCTATCTCCAAAGCACAAAACTTTTACGATCGAATTTTGGATGGCTATGGCGATGACTCCATCGGAGAGTTAGGCAGCGCTCACATTGCGTTTGAAAATGTTTCGATGATTGCTGCTAAATATATTGAGGATGCACGTATAGGTGGTTCTCCCCTAGAAAAATCCACTAGATATGTCTATTTTGATCAAAAAATAAATGACGAATATGCCTACTACAAAGAGCCTATGATCATGGCTTCTGCCTACAAAGAGCTCTATACAAAAACTTGCAATCACCTTTTTGATACCTACAGTTCCTTGATCTCAAGACTCACCACCGTAATTGCAAAAGACTTTCCCCAAGAAGAGGGCATTTCTAAAGGAGCCTACAACGCTGCATTGCGAGCAAAAGTCCTGGATTGCTTACGAGGTCTTCTCCCTGCTTCCACTCTCACCAATATGGGAGTATTTGGAAATGGCCGCTTTTTTGAAGGGCTTATTCAAAAACTTGGGGCTCTCAGCCTAGGCGAGCTCTCCGACATATCAAGAGAGAGTTATGAAGCGCTCTCCCATGTAATCCCATCTTTTGTTCGCAGAAGTGAGGAAAATCACAGGCACAATCTCACCTATAAAAATTTCATGTGTAACATGATCGAAGATACCGTTGATATTGCAGCTGCATTCAATGTAGAAACGAGCGATAAGACCTCTTCGCCACGAGTAAAACTGGTAAGAAGCAGTGAAAATGCACCACTGGATGTCGCAGCAGCACTACTTTTCCCTCATTGTAATGCCCCAATGGAGACCATCAAAGAAAAATTAAAAAGTAGACCGAGCAATGAAATTCATGCCATTTTAGAAAAAGGATGGACGCACCGTAAAAACAGAAGACATAAATCTCCACGCGCACTAGAACATGCGGTATTTACCTTCGAAATCACTGCAGACTACGGCATCTACCGTGATCTACAAAGGCATCGTATGCTCACTCAGGACAAACAGCTTTTATCTTGTAATCTTGGCTATTTTGTTCCAGAAGAAATCAAAGGAACAGAGATGGAAAAGGAATATATCGATGCACTGGAACAAGCAAAAACAGCTTTTGACACCATCGCAAAAGATCTTCCAGAAGAAGCTCAATATATTGTTCCCATGGCTTATAACATTCGATGGTACTTCCATGTGAACCTGCGCGCTCTTCAGTGGTTATGTGAGCTTCGCTCTCAACCACAAGGGCACACCTCTTATCGTAAAGTAGCTCAAGATCTATGCCACCAAGTTATTACTGCCCATCCAGAATTTAAAGAGTTCTTTGGATTTGTAAATTTTGATGGCCATACCCTCGGAAGGTTGGATCAAGAGATTAAAAATGAAAAAAAACAAGCTTTGAAAAGTAAGCTATAATTGCTATGGAAAAGACAGATTCAGGAAGCATTATTGGAGGAAGTCTCCTAATTGCAGGGAGCTGCATTGGAGCTGGGATGCTCGGCCTCCCTATTCTCACAGGCTTTGCAGGCCTTATCCCTTCCATCTACATGTTCCTATTAGCATGGGCGCTAATGACAGGTACTGCCTTCTTGCTTATAGAAGTTGGCGGATGGTTTCAGTATCATAGCAACTTCCCCACCATGATCAAAGAATTACTAGGAGATTTTTTTAAATCCCTTTGCTTTATCTTCTACCTACTCTTGTTCTACGCCCTTCTTGTTGCCTATGTTGCAGAAAGTGGCATTCATTTTTCCTCGATTTTAACCGCGATGGGAATGCCTCAGATGAAAGCATGGATGGGTAGCCTTTTTTTTGTCTGTCTTTTTGGGTGGATGATCTATCTAGGAACAAGACCCGTCGATATTCTCAACCGATTTTTGATGATCTTTAAAGTGCTCTCTTTTATCACGCTTTTTTATCTGTGCTTCACCTTTATAGATACCTCAAAGCTCTTAT
>JAHZKV010000072.1 GCA_022600215.1 bacterium | reverse complement strand
TGCACCTAACCAGCCTGCTTATATCATCTATACCTCAGGAACTGCAGGAATGCCAAAGGGAATAACCATCTCTCATCATTCTCTTTTGTATGCAGCAAAATCCTTTGCTTCTCTTTTCCCATATCCTTCATGTGCTTTAATGTCTTCAAGCATTAGTTTCGATCCAAGCATCCTTACCATTATCCATGCTCTTTCTACTGGTGGTAGTGTCTGCCTTTATGAGAACATGAAAAATACAATCAACTATAATGAAGTAACATCCTTAATAACAAGGTACAAAGTTAATTTCATCATCTCTACCCCCTCTTATTATCAACAACTTCTCACAGAATCAAAATCAAAAAAATTGGATAGTCTACAAAATGTGATAATGTGTGGGGAAAACATCCCTCCTAAACTTATTCAAGATCATCAGCATATTGCAAATAAAGCAAACCTTTATAATGCATATGGTCCTTCTGAGTATGCGATTGGGACAACCATTGGGATCATCTATGATTCTTCCTCAAAAATTCAATTTTCTGAAAATATAGGAGTCCCATTTTGTAAAAATAAACTCTATGTATTGGATGAGCAGCTTCAACATGTTCCAATTGGAAAAAAAGGTGAGTTTTATATAAGTGGACCTGGACTAGCAATAGGCTACTATCAGCAAGATTCACTGACGAAAGAGCGTTTTTTCAACCATCAAATCGGGAATGAACAAGTAACACTATATCGTACAGGGGACGTTGGATATCAAAGACATGATGGAAATTTTGTATTCTGCGAAAGAAAAAATTTCCACGTAAAATCAAATCAAAATAAAGTAGAAAAGATTTTGAATTCATGTGAGGCGGAGGAGTATAAAAAGTTGAATAGGAACACAAGAGCAACCATCATCAAGCAAGCTCCATCTCATATCGGTAGGGAAAAGCATGATTTCGAGTATTTTGCGACCGTCAATACCAAACCATATGCTTTTAGAAAAAGTGCTCAGGACTATGTTAAAGGTTTGGAGTCTGATCAATCCAGAAGGTTTAAGTACTTATTTGATAATGTCGCAAACCATGTCGCTTTTCAAAGTAGGTATATTTTGGGCCTATTTAAACCAGACTCCAGTACAAGCACCCTTTTAGATATTGGATGTGGGCCAGGAATCATAGCAAAACCTCTACTCCCCTACTACAAGCAAATCACTGGTGTAGATTGTGACTCTCATCTTATACCAGTTCTAAGCTCCTTAGAACGAAAAAAAAACTTCTCTTTCGTATCTGGTAAATTCCAAGATATTATATTTGGAGAAAGATATGATCACATCCTATGCAATCATTCCATCTACTACATCCCAAAAAGAACATGGGAGAGATCTATCAAAAAAATGCTAAGCCTACTAAAAGATGAGGGTAGCATACTACTTGTTCAAACAGCTCCTCTTGGTCCGATACACGATTTAAGAGAGCCTATTAGCAGTGAATATCCTCATAGTGGACATATGCATAAATTACTGCAAAAAATGGGCATCAAATATTCTACAGACGTGCTTGTACTACAACATCCTCAGCCATCAAGAAAAGCATTTAAAGAACTTATCCACATGTATATGATAGATGGTTGCTACCCACCCGATGGCTATTCTACATCCCCAGATTATAACAACCTAACAGAGATGGAGAAGGAGCGGCTCGATAACCTTGTCGAGGGATTTGTAAGTGGTTGCTATGACTACACTAAAAATGCCTATGTCCTTCATGATGTATGCCACTACATCAAGATCGAAAAGCAATAGCGAATCTATTTAAAGGCGTCGATGAAGAGCTGGCGCAGGTCGACATCCTTGTATTCACGGCGGATGCGGGCGCGCTCTTCCTTATAATGCTCCAGCACAGGATCATTATCATGATATGTTATGAATACTGGTAAAATAAGGTTGTCCAAGGAGATGTTTGTACAATAGAACCTATTAAAGGAGTCCTCCCAACCTTCTAAAGAAGAGCTTTTTCCTTTCATAGTTACATTCTCATCACAATACTGTTGAAATATACAACTGTTCTCTCGCCCAAATCCGTACAAAAGCCCCATGCTCAAATGCCCATATTCATAGTTCATCATATGTGTCCACAAAAAGCTCTTTGGATCCTCAATTTCAGCCAGTATCTTACCAATATCTAATTCCATCTGAAAGAAATTTGAAAGTAATTCATGATTTTCTTCTAAAACCTTCTTTAACATTGACTTATTTACAAGGTGTATAAAGGTAATATTTTGATTCGAGTGACCAACTAGAGCAAACGATTTACTGTTTAACTTTTGACGAGATTTCCAAGTCTCCCATAAAATCCTGATATCTTTTTTAAAATAGTCTTTTTCGGTAAAAAGCAACTTTGACTTATCAAGTTTTACACGACACTCATTTATTAATGATTCGATTTCTATATCAGACACCTTTTCATGTGAAAATGCTCCAAACTGACTAATTGGCTTTTCACCAAGTAAAGTATAGATTGCTCCTTCTCGCAGCAATCCATACTCAACAAAATCTCTTTCATCAGAAATCCTTTGTTGCTCACAATAGTAAAGAGCACCTACTAAGGAAAATACAAAAAAAACTAGGCCTATCTTTTTCAACATTACCTACCAAGCTGCATATTGAGTATCTCTACTTCCACAAGCAGGACATACACTACTACCCATATGCCAAAAACGACGGCCACAATTATTACATTTATATAGTACTGGTCCTCGATTCACTTTTGGAGCAGACATTGCTATACATTCCCACTCCGCTTCGCTAAAAACAAATCCATTTGATACAAAAAGTTCGTCCATTAAAGCCCTTGCGTCCAACTTATAACCTTGTTCATGAAGTGCTTTAGCTTCTTCTAGAGTTTCGTGAACAACTCCATCACAAGCAAATAGGTTTATGCTAAACAGCATTGTAAACAGTACGAAAATACGTTTCATAACTTCCTCCCTTTTTAATTTGAAAAGTTATGAGTAGCAATATAAAATTTATATAAAATTAAATCTATAATGATTTTAAATTTTATGGGTCTTCCCAGGTGGGGGCGAGGTAGTGCGAGTCGATAGATTTACATTGGGGGCATTTCTTCAGCTTCGGCCCTCCCCTTTTCTCGTAGTCGCAGTTTTTGCAAAGCCATTTGCTCATGTGACCAGAGGTGTAGCACAAGATATTTGCTGCATCAAGGTCGATTGCCGAGGTCGAAAAGTTCTCGCATGGCAAGGTGGTTCCAAGGTCTGCTAGCAGGCTTCTTGCCTCCACAGTAAAGCCATCTACTTCTAGTTCCGCAGCCTCTTCCACGGTAGTGCAGCAATTGCATGCAAACGTACAAGAGACAAAAAGGCTAAAGCCGGTAAATAGTATCGTAAATCGTTTCATCATTTCCTCCTTTCAATGTTCAGAGTTGCCTTAGACAATAAAGTTTTTATAAAAATAAATCTAGTTATTTTCAAAATATTTGCAAAAAAAGTTGCAAAAAATAGTAATTAGGAATTATAAACAAATCTTTTTTATCAAAGAAAAAATTTTAAAAGAGCTCTGTCGAAATAGTTTTTTCTCAGAGTTTTCATAAAGGGCTTCTATGGATTTTTGGAAAAAGGTTGTTTGTGTTTTCTTCTTCTCTCCCCTCCTTCTTTTTGCAGATTTAACGTTCACGCATAGTGTAGATGTAATTTCCGGTGGGCTAACTATAGAGTTTGAGGACCATGTTGTTCGTGGTGCAGTGCCCATTCCAATCAGGCGGAGTTATTTTGAGCGAATACAATCTGATGGAAGCATCCCTTTCAAAAAAATTCGGGATAAGATGGGATTTTTCTGTCACACCAAGCTCCATGTTTTTCGTGACCTTGCAAGCACCAGCGGTAGAAGTATGATTGGTCGAGGCCATGACACTTTATACCATGTGCAAATGGTAGAGCCAGGTGTTGGCAGAATTGCTTTTCATATGGATGAAAAGAGGAAGAAAGGGGTAGTCACTTTCTCCTATCAAGAGGAAAAACTCAATCAACTCTCTGGCCGAAAATATAAGCAGATGCCCATTGATTATCGGCAAAACTACAAAAACAATACCATCTCCATTGATCGAAATACAAAGATTGCAACTATGACTCTTGCAAATGGTGGTAAGCGCTATTACAAAGAGGTAAATCGTTTTACACATCGAAGGTACTTTGAGAATCCAAAAGAGTTTATAGGGTCAGAGTATGAGCTCTTCAAAGAGGTCTCCCCTTCTGGGCATATTACTCGCTATACCATCGAAGACAATTCATTGTTCATCGAAACCCTAAATCCAAAAGAGGACAAAGTTTTTGCAAGCGTCTTAATAGAATATGATGCAGAAGAGCAAAGGATCACAGCAACTTGTAGCGACGGAACCGTAATTATCTACCGAGGTACAGACAATGAAAAGTCCCCTTTTTTACAGTCTGTAGAGATTGAAGGTTTTCCTATTCAAAAGTTTGAATATGTACAAAGTCCGTACAAAGGCACTTTGTGGCTACAAAAGATCTATACAGGATCAAAGTGCTCGTTGGAAGTTGATCTCAACCTCCCCACAATCAAGAAGACAAAGAAAGGGCCAGAGTTAGATTATTCCTGTTGGAACTATCGTGTAATCAAGCTGGTAGAAAATGAAGTGAACAGCACCACGTATGAGTACTTTACGGATTACACCTTGGAGAAAGATGTAAATGGAGCCACCACAAGGTATTATTTTAACTATCTCAAAGGTTTTGAGAGGATTGAGAAGCTCGATAAGAATGGAGAGGTGCATTCCACCAAGCGCTTCAAGTGGAAAGAGCATCTATTGGAAAATGAAGCAATTCTAAATTCAAAGGGCGACTTAAAAAAAAGAACTCATTATCGATATGATAAAAAAGGTCGTATCGCATGCGAGACTAAAGATACCATAGAGGGCTCGAAATACATTAGTTATTACTATGGTGAAAATAATCTGTGCATAAAAGAAGTACATCCAAAATTAAGACGATCAGGTCCACATGGTCATTATCTTTTAAAAACTGCTCCTGAGCTTGTATTGCAATATACATATAAAAAAGGAACAGACCTACTCGAGAACAAAATTACTGGCGAACTAAAGGAATGTTACATCTATGACGAAGACCATTTTCTTATCGAAAAGAGAATGATTAGTGGTGATTTAGAAACAGCAGAGAAGTATATACATGATCCCGAAACAAAAATGATTATCGAAAAGGATAATGGCCTAGAAAAGTGCTTCTACGAATATGATGAAAACTATCACCTCATTAAGGAGTCCACAGAATTTGGATCCACCGAGTATGGGTATGATGCGTGTGGAAGAATGATATGGAAGCGTTTTCCTTTGGGGGCTGAGAATGAATATGAGTATGATGAATTTGGCAATATAATCCGCGTAAAAGAGGTTGGTGCTGCAGAGAAACTTATCACATACAACAAGCTCAACCTCCCTATCCTTTGTGAAATTAATAATAGAGTAAGTCTAAATATTTATGATAATAAAGGCCGTCTTGTTGAGGAAATCAACTATAAAAAAGTAAGAACAACCTACGTCTATGATGAATTTGATAACTGCATCAAAAAGATCCTTCCCAAAGTCCAGGTTGATGGGATGGAAGTCGCCCCCTGCTGGCTTTATGCATATGATATTCTCGGCAATATAATAAAAGAAGTATCACCGAGCGGAATCACAACAAAAAAAATGTATGACTACGATAATAACATTCGTAGTATCTGGTATCCTGATGGGACAAAAGAGTGGCATACATATGATAGGGACAATAACATTGTCCGATCCATTCTACGAGATAAGAGCATAGTAGACTTTGGGTATGATAAATATGGTCGCTGTATTTGGAAAAAGCAAGGAGAGCTTGAAGAGCGCTGGGAGTATGATGGCGTATTGTTGCAAAGTTATACCGATCAGCGTGGGTTGCAGACATTCTATTCTTATGATGTGTTTGGGCGCAAAGTTGCAGAGGAGTGTGGCGACAGAAGGCGTGAGTTTGAGTATGATGAGATGGGAAATCTTTGCAGGACGATTCAGGGAGATCTAGTTGTCGAAGAGGTTTTTGATATTGAAGGACGAGTCATCGAGACTTCAGAGAATGGATTTCATCAGATACGCTATGAATACAATGCAGAAGGGCAAAAGGCAAAAGCGATCAAGCTGACATCGCAAGGAGAGGCAGAAGATCTCTTCTTCTATGATAACGAAAGCAATCTTACCAAGCACATAAGTCCCGCGGGAGATGAGTCTTTTTATATTTTCGATAATTGGACAAGGACTGAGATTGATCCGCTTGGAAACAAAATGGTAGAGACATTTGATCGCCAAGATCGCCTTATTAAGACGGAAAAGCTCTCACCAGAAGATGAGACTTACTTTTTGCAGGAGATCTACTATGATATCGATGGGAATGTGGTCAAAAAGATCACCAAAGATCATGTAGTAGAGTTTGAATATGACGTTATGGGGCAACTCATCTACCAGATAGAGTCCGGGAAGAAAGAAACGTCCTTTGAATATGACCAAAAAGGAAGGTTAATCAAAGAGACCAAGCCAAGTGGTGTCTCCTTTGAATATGAGTATGATCAGCATGACCTTGTCATTGCAAAGAGGAGCAATAATCGCTCTATTGACTATGAATATGTCTATGCTGGCCTAGACTTGTTAGAGATCAAGGATAATAGCCTTGGCCTTTCGATACAGCGTACATACAACAAGTTTGGGGAGGTGATTGAAGAGAGTGGTTTGACGGGCTTTACCACCAAATGGTACTACGATACCTATGGGCGTAAGAAGGAGATGGAGCTTTGTGATGGCAGCTCCATTCATTACGAGTATGATAAGAGCTGCATGATTGCAGTGCTCAGAAAGAATGCTCGTGGAGAGATCGTATATGCGCATAGATACACCAAGTTCGATGTCAATCAGCACGTCGCGGAGGAACTCTTGCCCATGGGCCTTGGAAAGGCGATTTCCACACGCGATATCTTAGAGCTGCCAACATCACTATCCTCCCCTTTTCACCGAATTCGACTAGAGTTTAATGGCAATCACCTAGTCACTAATATGTACAATTCACTCACAGGTGACAAAGAGTTTGATTATGATGCTCTTTCTCAGCTGAAGAAGGAAAATGAGGAAGAATATGCTTTCGATGCTCTTGGGAACTCTAAAGAATTTGAAGTAAACCAATTAAATCAAATACTAGGAGATAATTTTGGTTATGATCCAAATGGAAATCTTCTACGAAAGGATCAGACCAAATACGTATACGACGCTCTTGATCGCCTTGTGTCGATGGAAAAGGAGGATGGACAAAAGATTCATTTTACCTACGATCCCCTCTCCCGCCTCGTCAAAAAGACGATAGCCGAAGAGGAGGAGACCTTCTACTTATATGATGATCAAGCAGAGATTGGATGCGTTACGAAAGAGGGCGAGATCATAGAGCTAAAAGTGCTCGGCCTTGGTATCCAGGGCGATATTGGCGCAGCTATTGCAATTGAGCTGCAAGGAGAAATCTTTGTCCCTCTGCATGACCTGCAAGGAAATGTGCTGGCTATCATCGATTACGATGGCCATGAGGTGGAATGCTATCCCATGAACGCCTTTGGAGAGGAAAAGGCGCGACACTTCCTCAACCCATGGCGCTTTTCTTCCAAACGGGAGATCCATGGCCTTATCTACTTTGGCATGCGCTTCTACGACCCTGCCCTTAAAAGATGGCTCACCCCCGATCCTGCTGGGTTTGCCGACTCCCAAAACCTTTACCAATTCAACCTCAACTCCCCCATCAACCGCCTCGACCAATTCGGCCTTCGATCAGAGCACACTTTTCAAACGCCAAAAGTAGCTCCTGTTGTCGAGGAATCAATCAGAGATCTAGATCGGTACATGCGCCCAACAGTTCCCACCAGAGTCGTCTTCTTTGGCCCAAAAGAATTTGAAGATAAAATCAACGAAAATCCTTTTGATTTAGTAACATCGATGGAACACGCCGCCAAACTTTCACAAAATTGCATCAACCAAATTGCCTTCATCACCTACCAAAATGGAATAAACAACTACTACGAAGACTTTATCAACATGGGAGAATTCCTCCACCGCTGCTTCCCAGAAACCATTATCATCGGCGTCTATAATGACAGTACTCTTGACTATTTTCAAAACCATGAAAAAAATCATAGAATCAATACTTTTTTAGATTTTTGCAATAACCCAACAAGCTACCTTAATAGGAAATATGGAGGTGATATGGTCCGTGCCTGTACATCAGCAAATGGCAATTACATCCCAGATAGCGCCCACCGAACAGCTCACTTGTTCATGACGGTAATAGATGCTCTTGAGAAATATGCACCAGATGCAAAATGGCTTCATAGTTCCCATAGCGAGGCAGCTATGGTTGCGAATATTGCTCTTCGTCAAATGCCAAAAAGCTATCGAATCAAAACCCAGGAGATGTGTTATTCCCAAACTTTTGGAGGCGCTCAACTACATAACAAAAATCATTTTATCAATGCATGGTGCGTATATTCAAAGGGAGACAAACTCACAGGAAGAGTAAGAAATAATGCAACAAATGATCACAATGTGATAGAGTTGGACTCACGAGAAACAAGCTGGTTATCACTTGATCATAGTTTCCAAGGGGCAACTTATGGGCATTATGTAGAGAAAAAACTAAGACAAAAATGCAGCGATGATATGGGAGGAATTTATGCACACACTACTCGCTAATTTATTAGGCTTCTCTTTTCTATTTGGAGCTCTTCCAAGACTAGAAGCTCCTCAAGAAATCGATTCCCACTGGGAAGAAAAAGTACTAAGCACCTCTCATGAAATTCTTCCTCTTGATCAAATTGTCAAAGAGATGACAAGTGGGATGATTGATGATACCTTTGATGAAAATTTCATCCAGAAGATTAAATATGAAATCTCAAAAAACAAAAATGGAGAATATATAGAATACTGGCCAAGCGGTCAAATAAAAGCAAAACTTCCTTATAAAAATGGAAAAGCACATGGACACATCCATGGATGGTATAATACAGGAGAAGATGCTTTTAAAGGCTATTTTCAAAATGGAGTCAGACAAGGCGTCCACGTAACTTGCTATCAAAGCAGATGTCTAGATGGTTCTCATAAAGCTCGCTTACTTCAATATGATCAAAATGGTGTGTTTGATTGCGAGCAACAACGATACCATTCAAATAACAAAATTGCTATATGTATTCCATACTCCCAAGGAAAAGTAGATGGTACACTTTATGCATGGGATGAAAATGGAAAGGAGTATATTGAACTTGAATATGAATATGGAAAGTTGTTAAAAACTCCCCCACCCCCAAATTTTTATAGAAAGAATGCTCCATGCAGATATGAAAAATATGTTAATGAAATAACAGCAGCATTCATCAAGGACGCAAAGAAAAAATATGGAGCAAAAGCTACTGGAAGTGGTGGGAGGATGCCATGGGATGTTGTTAGGTTTGGTGCAGATTTTTCTTTGCAAATGCATGCAGAAAAAGAACAAGCTAAAGACATCCTCTTTGACTTAATGCAAATGCTTGTAAAAAGAGTGAATGAACACGAAAAAATAAGACCTTATCTGCGGGAGTATCCTTTTCCTATGAAAAGTGCAAGTATAGCCGTTTCTTTTCTAAAAGATAAGTTTGATCCATATAAAGACGGAAGTATCACTACTACAACTGTCTCCACCAAAAATGAACTAGTTTTTTATAGTTACGATCCAACAAATCTTAAAAAGGAAATCAGGAAGGTTGAACCTTTTATTGAGCCGGGAAAGGATTAGGGATTAGTTTTGGTGGGTGTCGGTGTTTTTGGTGGAGGCTGAGACTTGGACGCCTGCGGCTTTACGGATGAGGCGGGAGATGCGGCTAGAGAAGAGGTAGGCAACGATGACGGTCAAGGGGAAGTAGTCGGCGGCGATTAGTGGCGTGCCTGCGAGGTAGCGCGAGTACCATGTTTCAAAGGTTTGGTAGCAAAGAGCAAAGGTGAGCACACCTTTCAGTGGTACGTAGCGCATGATGCGATCTACTCGTCTAGAGACAAAGGAGTTAAGCGCTCCGGCAAGGCTTACAAGGAAAAGGGTCATATGTGCAGAAGGAGCGATCTCTCCCCTGCCAATCAGTAAAAAGCTCAGCGGCACCAATAGCACGGTTGCGATGAGATACATTGTTTGTTTGCTCTTTAAGTTCTGCATGGCCCCTCCTGCATCTTAGCATTCAGTATAGCTGCTAGGTCTTAAAGAACAAAGGAAAATCCGAATAAAATTGGCACATCAATACCCCCATTTACAGGGAAAAGATCACCGTTAGAATAGTGGTAAAGTTTCACAAAGAATTCAGTTTCAGCGGCTTTGCCTAAAGATAAACCGAGTCCAATTTGGTTTTGAAAGACAAATTGATTGCTAAATTCTGTAGTAGCAAAAGTTTGTTTGGTAAGCACGGTAGGTCCAGCAGGACTA